>JBMYQZ010000295.1:0-6916 GCA_049601855.1 Limisphaerales bacterium
CGAAGCTCAAGTGTTTTGTCTCCCAACGCTCCGGTGATATTCCAACCCGCACCCCAGACAGATCCATTGTTCCGGAGGAAGAAGCTGTGGTTCTCTCCGGCTGAAATCATTGTTGCTGCGCGAGCTTCAGCGACGCAGCCACTGGCGACCACGATGGCCAAGCAAAAATGAAACGTGATCGGCATCTTGATCATTCAGAGCCGTGGAAGAGAGTTTCTGTTCGGCGTTTCACCCGCCGAAATCGCTGCTGAAATTGAAAGCTGCGTATTGAGATAGCCCAAGCAGAGCACAACTGAAGAACCGTGACTCGAAAGCGGAATGATCACCGTTTTTTCGGCTTGAAGGTCTTCGGATCCGCGCCTTCCACCACCTTGACCACGTTGAAGATCCAATACACCCGGTTCGTGTCCCGATAATGATGGCCATCCCCCAACGCCCCGAAAGTGGCTGCATCCGCACCTTGAACGATATTGCCGTAGAACCAGACGTTATGATCATCTTTCCAGACCCGGCTGGTCATGACCTTCGTCGTACCCGGATCCGCGCCTTCGACCTTCGAGTCCTGCTTCCAGACATGATTCTTGTCCTTCGCCAGACTGAGCCCCAAGACCTCGAAAGTCTCAGGATCAGCACCAGGCATTTCTACCACCCAGAATCGCGGACCACTAATCCACCGGTAGTACACCTTGTTCTGGTCCCTGCTGTAGTTCTTGCTCAGGGCCTTGAAGCTCGCCGCATCGACACCCGTGGCCAAGGTGAGCTTGTGCCTCACGGCCACCGCGAATTCGGCCAGATCATGCGCCCCCTCCTGGTCAATTCGTTTTCCATTGAAGTAGATGAACTTCCCCGTCCGGCCGTAGCCATGTCCCAGGTCCTCGTCGGGCCGGTGCGAACAACCCACCAGCAAAAGGAGCAAACACGAAGCAACCAGTATTCTCATAGCTGGGAGACTTGCGAAAAGATCACGCGATCTTCGGTGACAGTAATAATGATCATGCCGTTTTGGGAAGTTACGTAGCCCACCTCTTCCTTGCGAGTGCCATCGATGTTTACCGCGACCGATCCTTCGCCGGTCCTGCCAAGGAGCAATCGTGAAGAAGCACCGCCCTTCAAGTCGAGTTTCACCTCTTCACCAACTGGAACTGCGAGCTTGATCGCATGCTTTTCACCGGTGGCATTGATGACAAGAACCTGCCCTTCCAACAGGAAAACTCGGTCATACATTCCACGCCCCATCCACGTTGCAGCCACACAAGTGACGAGAACGACCACCCACACCAATACCCGCATACCTAATTTTGCTTTGCTCATGGCGATACCATCATGCCGGTGTGTGAAAACAGTATGAATCGTGCGCGAAAAATAGAAGAAATGTGATCATTGAGCGTTGGCGTCCCAAGGCGAATGGCTCGCTTCACCCCGCGTGCCACCATAACCCCATTCCGATTTCCAATCGCGCAGTCCAGCGATCTCCGTTCCATGGTATCCTCTGACCGTTCCGTAGTCCGACGTGATCTCGAAGACCACCTTGACCACGCGTTCGCCTTGATCGCGCAGATGAGCCGCCAGCTGGTCGGAGTGTTCCCCAATGAAGTGGTCGGGGAAATCCACGAACTTCAAGACGACTTCCGACTCCTTCCACTCGCCCGGAGAACTCGGCTTGATCTCCCAGGTCATCATGAATTCGCGGGTTTCCTTCTGCCCGATAAAAGGACCAATGCCGGTCAGGAAAACCGTGAAGAGGATCGTAAACCACACGCCGGAAAGGAGCATCACACTCAGCTTCTTCGCCTTGGCCGCCCGGCACACGAGCAGCGAGAATCCGACAAACACCGGCAGGCCGACGATGAACAGGAGCGGACGGAGGTCGATGTAGGCGAGCAGCGTCACGTTATGGATGGCGATTCCGGAGTGCATGCGCAATATGAACTGACGTCCGATCATCTAATCCTCATTTCTCCTGCAGTCAATCAGCCGAGCAGACTGCTCGAATCTGGGAGTTCTTGAGGCGGGTGCAAAATGTCTTGAATCGGGAGCACTTGCGCGCTAACCCCGTCCAACAGTCTATGAGACCAAGACTCAGGGAACCACTCGCCGTGCTGGCTATCATCCTCGTCGGCACCGTTGGATGCACCTCTGCACGCCAAGATGCTCGTACCAGTGCTTTGGATATCCCAACCAAGATCCAGTTTGCGCAAACGGACTCATCTTGGGCGCCCATCCGGTTGAAGTCCGGACAGATGGTCGAACTTCCGCAATGCTGTCCGCCGCTTGAGCTCCGCAATACGAACGGTGATACGGTGCAAGAATTCGACATCACGGGTGGCCAAGTGCGTCTCGTTGCCCAGAGCGGCATCTACTCGTTGATAGGATACGATCCCGGTGGCGGAGAACACACCGTGCAGATCATCGTAACCGGCGAATGACGGTTCCCAATGAATGAGGCATCGCGGAACACTGGTCCCGCGATGCCCATAGGATCCGAAATCCTTCCGGATCAGTTGTGAACAATGAGCGAGTCCTGCTTGTCCAGCACGTAGATTCCCAACTCCTTGCCATGCGCGTCGGCAACCAGCCACACGTGGGAGCCGAAGCTGCGATCGCAGATTTCCAGATTCCCCGGCTGAATCGGGTTACGCCATTTCTTGCGATTCCCGCTGCGGTCAATCCAATAGACTTGGATTGGTTCGGTCGAAAGGTTGCAAAAGGTGGCGGTCGTCTGGGGACCGTGACCTGACTTGAGATTGGATGCGATGCGCGGATCGAGACGTTGCAGGACTTTGAAACTGGAATCTGCGTCGAACGGGGTGGATGGCGTGGCGGGAGGCATTAGGACACTGTCAATGATGTGGATGACTCCGTTGGAAGCGTTGATGTCAGCCTGGACGACTTTACTGCTGTTGAAGGTAAGCGGGTGGCGGGAAGTGTATTTGAGGAAGTTTCCATCGATGGCCCGGGTGCCTGACCAGTGGGCAAAGTTTCTGGAAGTTCGCCGGCCGGAAAGAACATGATACTTCAGAATGGCCTGCAGCTTGTGTTTGTTCTCCGGCTTCAACAGCGACTCAAGCGTGCCATGCGGCAGCTTCTTGAACGCCTTGTCGGACGGCGCCAGGACAGTAAACGGACCTTCGCCTTGGAGCGTTTCCACGAGCCCGGCGGCTTTCACCGCGGCGACGAGTGTCTTCAAGTTCGAAGCAGCCGCGGCCGTCGCCACGATGTCGGAGGCCGGAGGCAGCAGAACTTTGTCGATGACATGAATGATCCCATTGGAGGCCTCCAGGTCATTGATAACGACATTGGCGTCGTTAACAGCCAACCGACCGTCGCGAATGGAAATGCGGACGAATTCTCCCGCGAGTGTCATGGCGGATTCCAGCTGAACGGCATCCTTCGCGGCAACTTTGGCAGAGACGACGTGGTACTTGAGGATCGTTGCCAGCTTCTCCTTGTTCTCCGGCCTCAGCAAATCCATCGCCATTTTTGACGGTAGCGAGGCAAAGGCGTCATCGGACGGTGCGAACACGGTCAGTGGACCTTTTTCCTGTAAGTCGTGAATCAAGCCGGCGGCTCTGGCAGCCGATAGCAGGGTCCTGAATTTGCCGGCCTTGTCGGCGACTTTGACGATGTTGTCGGCCGCGGTAGCGGCCCCGCAGACAGCGGTCAGCGACAACGCGAAGAGTGCGAGTTGCAGACATCGATTCTTAATCATCTTCATTGGTTGGGCTTTCGTTTGATGTGTTGTGGAGTGTCTATGCCCACTCATGGCCTCAATTAGAGGTCTGATTGACTGGAGCACGCCTAAAAGGGGCTTGGTTTCGGATCTGTCAAATCGGTCGGCTTGCATCGTCTGATCCCACGGTAAGGATCAGAGAGCAATCGAGTTGGAATGCATCGAGCGCCTTAGCTCGGCTCCGTGGTCAACTTCCATGGCCCAACGGCATGCGACTCCAAGCTGCCGGGTTCGATGGCAAGCCGGGCAATCTCCCGGTTACGGATCAGTCGGGCGAGGATGGTCTGCGAACGATAATCTCAATCGAAGCCGCCTTCTTTCCCGCTTTATGCCGCAGGTAGAACACTTGGATGAAGGTGCCGGGCAGCTTGGCATTCTCGTACGCGTAAAGTCGGACCTCGACGTTCCTCATTCTGCCCTTTTGAGCGGCAAGCGTCATGTCGTCTTTGGTGAGTTTTCGAACCCGCCAACCGGCTTTCCGCATCAAGCCGCGGAATCTGCCTGTGAACTCCTTGGCACTGAGGGCCGTTCGCAGCCGGAACGTCTCCATGTTCCCGTCCTTGATTCGTTCTGTCAGAACGACGTCCGGCAGGCCCTTGGCAAAATCCGGAATGACCGGATCCGGGTCGCTCGCGGACAGGCTGAAGGCCAGAAGCGTGAAGATCGCGGAACACGTGGTTCGCCAGATGGATTTGGAGGCAGGAGCTTTTATGGCGCGATGAGTATTGTGTGAATTTAACTGTGACAATCGTTACGAAAGAAGTGCGTATTGAGGGCTAAGAATTGAAACGTGGATTTATGACTTCAGGAGCGCAAAGAGCACCATGCCTTCATCCACGAAGGCTCGGATGTCCGCGGGTGGAATTCGCTTCTCCGTGATACAGAACACCAACCGATCACCATCACCCGCCGCTCCCCACGGACCACGCTTTTCGAAGAATTCAAGCACGTCGGGTCGGAAGGTTTTTCGCACCGCATCCTCATCCAATGCCATTAAAAGATGCTGTTTGGAAAAGGTTGGATGCGAATCGAAATTGATATCGGGAATGGCGAGTCCAGCGGCGATGTTCAGGATCCAGTGCTGGGGCCGCACGGAAAACGACGGTAGTTGCAGGTCGTTGGATTGAAACTGCACCACGGTCTGGATGTGCTGATTAGCCTGATCTGAGCTGGAGCTATATTCGAAGTCCATGATCGTCACCGCGATCTCGTTGATCTGACCCTGCATGACGTTCCACGCGCAATGACTACGGCCTGCCGACAGCAAGGCGAAGCGGGTCAATGACTCCACCAACGCATCGTCGCCCTCAGTCGCGAACGAGAAGCCCAGGGACCGGGCGCGTTGATCCATCGCCTTCGTCCGCCGCTTGTCTCGGAAAATTCTGACAATAATGCTGGTCACGACGACAACGCCGATCGCAATGAAGACGTAGTGGATTTGACTCATGGTTGTTTCTGCCGTGGGAGTGCTTTGGTCCGTGCTCGGAGCGCCTTTATCGGGTGAGGGGAAAGTACGCGTTCGATCGCCAATGAACCTCATTTTGGATGATCCAATTGGATTCGAGGCCTACCGCCATTTGACGTGATCGGGAATCTTTCCGGCGCTGACTTGTTTCTTCCAGGCCTCCAACAGGTCACTATGCAACCGAGCAACACGTTTTGAATTGGCGCTGGTTCGCTCGTCCGGGTTGGCCCAGAACGCGGCGACGAGATCGAGATACTTGAGAACCGTTTCCTTTTCTCCCTTCGCCATGAGTTCCTCGGCGAGCAGGAACTGCGGCCCGTGAGTATTCAACTGGGGCGAGCCCGGCGTGGCGCCAGCCTTGAGCAGATAGGCCTTGGCAGCGGCGAGTTTCCCCTCCCGCAAAGCAACCCGTCCGAGGATCTGGTTGGCTTTGTGGATGATGTTCCCGTAGTCCCAGCTCTCTCGATCCTTGTTGTAGCGCAGCGTTTTCGTGGCGTGTAACTTGGCGAAATCGAGTTCGCCCGCTTCCAGGGCTGCTAAGGAAAGGTCCAGCGCCAGCCCCGGCCACAAGGCCTCCAGTTTCCGGTTGGGATTCTCTGAAAGCACGTTGAGTGTGATATCCAAAGATTCGCTCAGGTAATCGACCGCCCGCTTGAAGTGGGCGACCTTCTCTTTTCCTTCCAGTTTCTTGCCGGCAAAGACATCCGCGGCAAACAGCGTGCGTATATCGAGAGGCCAGGCACGAGCCGTCGGGCGATCCTTTTGCGCGGCGCGCAGCAGCCGCTCCACCCGATCGCGATCATCGGCCAACATCTCCATCAGGAAGCTCGGGCTCGTATCGAGTTGCGTCACGAAGGTGTCCAAGGCTTTGGCGGCAACGGCTGCCTTGTCTTCCGGTTTGACAACCGTTTGCTGGGCCTTCGCAGCGAGTGGCAATAACAACGAGAGGGCTAAACTGTGAATGATCAGGGTTTTCATGAATGGGTTCTTTCCAAGGGTTAGAGAGCGCTTGAGTTGGCTTTCAGCCATTGCTCGGCGACTGGTCGGTCTTTGGCTTTCCAATTGTCGACGACTCGCTTCAGCGTTTTCTTTCGTTCGGCTTGGTCTTCAATTTCCATTGCCCAGAGGGCGGCGGCACTCGGTTCCAAATTGCCGGCACGAACGGCGAATTCAGAGAGGGTCCGGTCGCGCATCTTGGAGGGTGGGAGTTGGCCCAACCAATCGCAGGTCGACTTGATGTCCAGATCGGCCCATTTGAGCGCCGCCGCGGGAACGCGTTCCGGCTGGGTCTTCGCCATCCATTCGAGCAAGGCCACGGGCTCAGCCTCCATGACGTCGTTTCCGACCATATCGTCGAAGGTGGCTTTCAGCTCCTCCGGAGTGAGGTTCATGGCTTCCGCGGTTCGGGCGGCGGCGGGGACACCACCATCGTACAGCTCGTGCCGGAGGGTGAGTTCAATGAGATTATCCCGCATTTTGGCGTACTCCGGTCGGGCCGCTGCGTCGATCAGGCTGGGGATGGCCGACTCGGGCACCGAGGCGTTGCCCAGGGTGCCCAGCACGCCCGCCGGAATATAGAGGTAATTGTCATGGATTTCCGACAAGGCCCGCATGCCTTGATTGAAATCGTCGCCCAACAAGCGGATGGCGGAACGGACTCTCGTCGCCTCCTTCCAGTCTCCCATATTGGCCATCCGCTTGCCTGCGATCGGTTCTCCCGT
>JBMYQZ010000296.1:0-6905 GCA_049601855.1 Limisphaerales bacterium
GTGGAGAAATGCTGCTGGCCGCTGCGAATCCAAACGTTGGAGAACCAAGCACCATCGAAGACATCGACGGACAGGTTGCCCATGTTCGTGCCAAACATGTGATAGGCGAACGAAAACACCGGATTGGTGTGGGTGAGATCCACCTGCGTGTAGATGGAAGCCGTACGGTTGGTGTTGCCCGGGTTGGATCCGGTGCTGGACTCCGTGTAGATGTAGTTGGTCCCAAAGAAGGAATTCGACGGGCCGGTGTTGGGCGTAAAGGTCGGGGCGTTGGTCAAGGTCCAGTCACCGTCGTCATTCAAGTCCTGCAGCCAGGATTCGAGGCCCGATTCCAGGGAGGTAATGGAGGACAATGGTGTCTCAACTGCCGCCCGAAACGCGTTCGTGACGCTGTTGGTGCCGTCACTGACGATGAGCGAAATAATTGCGTTGCCACGCAGGAACGCAGGTTGGAGAAGTTGCACGAATCGATTCGATCCCGATCCGCTGAAGACGATACGATCGTTGCGGAAAATGTTGGTGTCCGAGGAGAAACCGGACACGGTGAGACTGCCCGCGGCCGTTTCCCGATCACCGATATTGAAGGGTAGCAGCGGCGAGGTTTCCCAGAAATTCACGAACGTGTCGCCAATGCTGGAAAGGAGGATCGGGTGATCATTGCGGGGCACGAGGTTGACGGTGATGGTGGCTTGGTTCGTCAGTCCGAGTGCGTCCGTGACGCGTACATCGAAGAGCATCGGATTGGTGCCACTGGCGTCCAAGGCGGCCGGGTTGGTGACCGTGACGAGGCCGGAGGTCGGATGAATCTGGAATGGAGACATCGCATTCGTGATGACAAAGATCATGTTGGTGGCCGGACCGGTGCCGATGTCAATTGCGATGACGGTGCCGACAACCGCATTCGTCAACGGCATGTCTTCGGTGACGAAAGTCTGGTTGGTGATCATCGGCGGCGTGTTGTTCTGGAAGAACGGGATGTCGATCGCCATGTCACTGTTGAGATTGGTGCCGGTGGTCCCACGGAAACGAACCTGGATATTCGTCTTGTTGGAAAAGGGCTGCAGATCCACCACGGTATCGGTCCACGGTTCGACGGTGGAGGTGTGTTGTTGTCCGGTACGGGTCCATACGTTGGAGATCCAGACGGTGTCGAAGACGTCGACCGACAGCGATCCCATGTCAGATCCAAACATGTGGTAGGCGAAAGACAGGGCCGGATTGGTGACGCCGGTGAAGTCCAAGCCTGCCGTCAGCAGGGCGGTGCGATTCGGGTTGCCCGGGCTTTGACCCGCATCGGCCTCGGTGAACAGGTAATTCGTGCCCGATAACGCGCCGGCCGGTCCGGAGCCGATCGTCGGGGTTGGTCCGTTCTGCAGCGTCCAGTCCCCATCGTCGGTCAATTCCTGCACCCACGAGAACAGTCCGGAGTCGAAGTTGGTGCCCACGCCGACTGGGTGTTCCAGTCCGGCTTTGAAGACGTTGGTGACTGAATTGGTTCCGTCGGAGATGGTCAGTGATATCGTCGCCGAGCCGGACGGGGTCAGGGGGACTATGGTCAGGACTCGATTTGAGTCAGGTCCGGCAATGAGCAAGTTGGCATCCGGAATGACGGCCTGATCCGAGGAGGATGCGGTCACCACCAGGTTGGAGGCTGCGGTTTCAGGGTCACCGATCGTGAAGGGGATATTGCGGACACCGAAGGGTTTGATAAACACGGTGCCAAGCATGGAGAGCAGGGCGGGCGGACCATTGGGAGGGATCAGGTTCACCGTGATGGTCGCTGAGTTCGTCAGGCCAAGAACGTCCGTGACGCGAACGTCAAAGAACAACTGGTTGGTGATGCCCAGGTCCAAGGCAACCGGATTGGTGACGGTCACGAGGCCGTTGGTCGCGTCGATTGCGAATGGGGAGTTCGTGGTCAGAATGTCAAAAAGGAAATTCGTGAGTGGTCCGGCGCCCGGGTCGAATGCGTTGACCGTGCCAACCGGCGTACCCATGGGCGGCAACTCGGCGGTGATAAACAGCTGGTTGGTGATCTCGGGTGCCGCATTGGTGGCAAACACGGGCCGGTCGAAGCCGATGTCGCTCAGATGGTTCGTGCCGGTCACGCCGCGAACCCGGATCTGAAGGTTGCTCTTATTGGCGAAAGGGTTCAGGTCGACCACGCCATGTCGCCAAGGATCAAACATTGAAAACTGTTGGGTTCCACTGCGGGTCCAGACGTTGGAGATCCAGACGCTGTCGAAGACGTCGATCGACAGGCTACCCATGTTCGTCCCAAACATATGATAGGCGAAGGTCATCGCGGGATTGGTGACACCGGCTAAGTCCAGCCCGGCCAGCAGGTGGGCGGTACGATTCGGGCTGCCCAGGTGATTGCCCCCCGGGGTGGCTTCCGTATAGATATAGTTGGTTCCAAAGAACGCGCCGAAGGGCCCGGTGTTGGGCGTCTCCGTGGGCCCGTTCGTCAGCAACCAATCTCCATGGTCAAACGGGTCGTGCAACCACGACACCAGTCCGTTGTCGAAGGAAGTTGCCGAGCCCGGGGTTTGGGCCACCGCGGCCCGGAAAACGTTCGTGGTCGAGTTGGTTCCTTCGGAGATGACAATTGAGATGGTGGCCGCACCGGAGGTGGCCAGGGGCATCAAGGTTACCGTGCGATTCGATCCGCTTCCGCCCGTCACCAAGTTGCCGTCGGGGAAGATAGCTTGGTCCGAGGAGAAGGCGGTAACGACCAGATTCGCTGCCGGCGTCTGGCTGTCGCCGATGACAAACGGTACGCTCAGCATGCCGAGCGGCGAGACGAACTGGGGCGGAATGCTGCTCATTAGCATAGGTGGTTCTGGGCCGGCGGTTTCGAGGACATACCGACCGGTGGCGCTGGTGCCCGCCCGGACTCTCACGCGGTAGATACCGGATCCGTGAATTGCCGTGACGCTGCCGGGGATTTCTGCGGATTCGAGAGAGGTGCTCGGTGAGTTGCCGACCAGGATCGGTGTGGTCGTGTTGCCGGGCCGGTAGATGTCGAAGTCCAAATCTCCCATGAACGGGGCCGAACTCCGGACCCGGACATGAAAGTCATCGCCCGCCCGGACCACTACATTATGCCAGTCGACGTCTGCTGGCTCGCCGCCGGGGCGATCGGAGATGAAGAGTCCGTGAATGAATTCACCTGGCATGATCAGGCGGCCTTGATTCGGTGCGTCGTTGGGCTCGAGGAAATCCGTCGCGTTTTCCCGGCCGGCGAAAGTGTCCGGCATGGTGGGGAGCGCCGCGGAAAGCCCCGATCGCGTACGATACCGGTTCTCTGATTGGAGCAGGGGCACGTCGTCTGCGCGCGCGAGAGTGAATCCCAAGGGGGGGGATTGAACTTCCGGCTGCGTCCAGTTGCCGCCGGTACCCGGAGGATCTTGATGGGTGGTGGTCGGACTGCCGACGAAGCGGATGAAGTCGATATTCCGCCCCGAATTGTCGAGGAGGGCGACATCACCAGAATCACTGTTGACCCAAGGCCAGTTGAAGGAGGTGTTGCGGTCAAACAGGTTGGTGGCGGTGTCGGTTCCGGGATCTTCGGAAACAACCACACGTTGGCCATTTGTGAGGGTGAAGTTGGCGAAGGTGTAGGTCTGCGTAACGCCCTCGACCCGTCCCACGATCTGCCAGCTGGTGAGATTGACGGGATTGGTGCCGTAGTTGTAGATCTCCACCTTGTCAGCGCCCAGTTCCACTTCGGAAATGGCGACATGTTGTTCCGGGACGGTGTTGGTGTTGATCGTGAAGGCGTTGGTAAAGTGGGAGTTGCCGCCGCCTTTGTTCGTCACCGTGATCCCGTATGTACCGTTCGTGGGCATCAGCGACCTTTGCAGCACGGCGGAAACGGCATCCGGCCCGAGCCAGACGATATTCGTGAGCACACCGGCGGTCGGGTGGCAGAAGAACATGGCATCGGTTGAGAAATTGGTGCCTTTGATCAGGATGGGATAGACCGTCCCGTTGCCGATCAACTGGGAAGCTACGGAGCCGATGGTCGGCGTGGGGGCGGCGACCTGTTGCACGCGGATCTGGTAGGTGCCGTAGCGTCCCCCCAAGTTGCGTGGCTTGGAGGAGTGGCGCACAAAGACGTGATGCACGCCGGAGTTGGTCGCGCAGAAGAGGACGGTGGGCACGGTTTCGAGCATGTCCTGTGCTGTGCTGTTGGTCTGGGTGTTGAGGATGTAGTCAACCGGGTCGTCATTGTAGCCAATGATTCTTGAGAGGTTGACATCCGTAACGAACATCTCGGGATCTGGTCGGCCCAGGATCGAATTGGCAGCACCGTTGACTTCCACCCGGTAATGGTTTCCGACCACCGCGGTGAATTGGAACCAGTCTTCGTCTCCCTCTGGGTTCGTGTTGGTGCTGTAAAACGTGTTTTCCTGGTACGCGCCGCCGACGGTCAGCGACGTGGCGCTCATCGGCCTGTCATTCGGCTCTTGGGCATCGACTTGAAAATCGATCCCGTGCAGAGCAAACACAATCTGCACTCCGCTTTCGTTGCCCAGGGCGAGGGCGCGCCAGATATCCCAGAAATCTTCGAAGGAAGTCGCGGTCAGATTGTTGATCCGCATCTGCTCGATCACAGCCCAGACGTTGCCCCCTTGTGCGCCCATACCGTCATCATCGACGCCAAAGGAGGCGTCTTGGGTGGCGGCGTTGTCGAGGAGATCGTACATCGCGGCGTTGACCGCCTGCTCATTGCTGGCACCACCGATCACATTGTTCTCCAGCGAATAACCGAATCCGCCACCGCTGCCCGTGTCGAAACTGTCGCGGTCCGAATAGAGATCGGGGCGGGGACGACCGGCGTCGATGAGCGTGGCGTTGGAGACGTATGTGGCGAAACCTTCGCTGAATGCGAGCCGGGGATCCTCATCGTCGTCACCGATGGCATGCTGGCCGCCGATGTTATGTGACAGACCGTATTCGTCCTCAACGTAGTGGCCCAATTCGTGAAGAATGTTCGGGTCGTCGTAGGCGTCGTCGTCCGATAAGGAGAAACGGTTGGCGCCACCATTGTAGAACGAGCCGCCGCGACCGTTGTTTGGATTCCATCCCACCGAGAAGGCCACGGTCGGGCGAGTGCCGTCCACCGATTGGATCCAATCCGCCAACAGCAGACAGCAGTCGAAGGTGTTGAAGATCTGTGACGACCAGTCCGTGGACCCGATCGGGCCGGTGGCCAGCGGCATGGTTATGGTGCCGAAGTCGACACTCTGAATTTCGCTGTGCCCGTTGCGATCGGTGGCGGGATTGTTGTAGCTGTAGACGGCGTCGGAGTTGGCGTCATCGACCACGCTGAAGTTCAACGACGCCGTCTGCGTGGTATCAGCCACCACGCGCACGGCGATGTCACGAGTGGCACCATCCACCACAATGAAGTTGAAGGCACCGGTGGCATCCGTGACGGTCGTTCCCAGCACCGCTTGGGAGTTCTTGTCGTAAACTTCGACGTCTGCTTCTCGCACCGGCCGCACGATCGTGCCGGTGAAACCGAAATCATCATAAGTCCGGTCCGTGTATCGGAACACGCCTTGCGCGATCCAGTCCGCGTGGACGGTGGGTGCCCATACTCCTGTCAATACGCCGAGTCCCAAGAGCCCCACCAGTAGTCGTGATTGAGGTGTTTGGCCCATCATTCGTCCTCTCCCTTCTTCGCGCCATGATTGTGATCTGGATCCGTCGGTGGTGTAGATGGATCTGGACGGCCGTTGGCGCCGTAACCCTGTTGAATCGCCTGAGCCCGCGTCATGTAGACAACGACCTTTCTGCCATCGGGTCGCGTGTGAACGACCGGCACTCGATCGACTTGCGGATCGGACGCCGGTTGGTTGAACTTCAAAATCTGGTCGAAGGTCATTCCCGGCGTGCCCTGATTGTTGAGTAACTGCAGTCGCACATGGACCACAACCGGGTCGCCGTTTCGAAGATCCAGGTTGATCTTCTCCGTCTGCTCACCCGTCCCCTTGGTGAGGACGAGGTCGCGGACGCGGGAACCGGATACAAATTGAAGGTTCTGCGGCGATCGAATCTCCACGCGAGCCGGACCGCCGATCGCGGAATCGATCAATACGTTGACCTCGGTGATGCCCTGCGCGTTGGGATCCGCTGACTGGAGGGTCAACATTTGCGGCATGTGCACCTCGGACCTGATATAGGACGACTGGTTGGCACTCGCAGTGGGTGGGGTGGTGGGAGAACTGGGTTGGCTGGGCTTGGTATCGGGATACCAGACCGCCGCGATAACGGCGACGGCCAGCGCAACTCCGGGAAGAAGTAGTTTGGTTCGCTTCATTTGTCAGGCAATTCACACCGCACTCCAGCCAGGCGACCACAATGGTCACCAATGACATGTTTGAGGAATTGAGCTCCGAGTCAGGGAAGTTCGAAGCCGGCGCTTTTGCGCCGAATCTTGCGACCCAAATGGGTGGTTAATACACCCATTGCATCTCTTCATCCCGTTCCGTGCGATTAGCTGATGGATAGCAGCATTTCGCTCTGGAATATCAAGGATTATCCATTCACAGCGAGGGTGGCTCCGAGTGTCGAAGTCAAGCCAGAAGACCGTGCATCACTTCACCGTAGTCCATCTCCAGTCGCTTGCGGCCTGGAACTTCGAGCCGGCGGGCGTCGATGCCCATTTGATGGAGGACGGTGGCGTGGAGATCAGTCACGTAGTGGCGCTGCTCGGCGGCATGAAATCCGAGTTCGTCAGTGGCGCCGTAGACGAAGCCTTTCTTCACGCCGCCACCGGCCATGAGAACGTTGAAGCCGTGCGGGTGATGGTCGCGGCCGGTGCCGGAAACGGCGGTGTTGCCCTTGCGGAATTCGGCGCCGGGGGTGCGGCCGAATTCGGAGCCCATCACGAC
>JBMYQZ010000297.1:0-6879 GCA_049601855.1 Limisphaerales bacterium
CCAGACATTGCCGACGTAATCGGATCGGCCGTTCGGTTTGCGCACGAAAGCCTTGGTCGCCTTGCCGCGTTTCAACACGTCGAACTTGGAGTCATTCTTCACGCCGGGATCGACGATGGCCGAGACCTTGAATCCTTCGTCTTGCAGTTGCTTCAGCATCTGCCTCGGCTTGGGAAAAGAATCGCCGAAGGTGAAGACGCGGTAATCGTCGAGGTGATCGATATCGAGATAGAGGGCATCACACGGAATTTTCCGTTCGCGAAGTTCCGACGCGATGGATTCGAGTTCCTCGCGAGAAGCGTAACTGTAGCGGGATTGTTGGTAGCCCAAGGCCCAGCGCGGGGGCAGGGCAGGGCGCCCGGTGAGTTGGGTGAAACGATCGAGAATCGCAGCGATGGTCGGGCCGTGGAACAGATACAGGTCGAGGGACTTGGTGGGGCTGCTGGCGTGAAGTTGCGATTCGGTGAAGTCCCAGGCTTGTCGACCGGCGTAATCCCAGAAGTAGCCCATGGCCCGCCCGTGGCGCAAGACGATCGCCAGCGGGATCGATTGATAAAGGCTGCGGAGATTCGGGTGAATGCAGGAGGCGTGGCCGAGAACATCGATGTTCCAGATATCTTTCCTGGTGTCACGACGATTCAAGGAGCCGGTTCCTTGCCCGAGACCAAACACGAGATCTTCAGGCTCAAGTGTTACGGAGAAAGAAATGCCCTCCTCGGCAAGTTGGATGTTTGGGAGGGGGACCCCATCAATCGCTTCCGGGCACGGTTCCCCCCGGTCGATGACCATCCAGGAGTCGTCGGTGAACTCGCGTCGACGACGGGCTGCCTGCAGGCGCGTCAGATTGCCGGAGAGGTGGGTGCATTGAGTGACGGCCATCCCGGCGATTTTGCTGGTCCGGCCGAAGGGCTGTCGATAAAAGAGCGCCCAATGATTGAAGAGATTCGCAATGCGCAGGGCGAGAAACTGGATTTCACGCTGCACACCGGAAATGCCGACAGCAAGAAGATCGTCGTGATCGGTCACGGCGTGACCGGCAACAAGGACCGGCCCTTCGTCGTCGCTTTGGGTGAAGGTCTCGCCGCGGCCGGTATCAATGCGCTGCGATTCTCCTTCGCCGGCAATGGTGATTCCGAAGGCAAGTTTGTTGACTGCACGATCACGAAGGAAGTCAGCGATCTCGGAGCGGTGCTCGACGCGCTTGAGGGACATGAGATCTGTTACCTCGGTCACAGCATGGGGGGCGCCGTGGGAGTCATTCGCGCGAGTGAGGACGATCGGATCAAGCAGCTTGTCTCACTCGCCGGCATGGTGGATACGAAGAAATTCGCAGAGACCGAATTTGGCGAAGAGACGCCCGACGAAGGCTGCATGTGGGAGGAAGGAAGCTGTCCCTTGTCCTCCGCTTTCATGGATGATCTGCGCGGCCTCGGAACGCTCGTCGAACGCGGCTCACAGATCAACGTGCCGTGGTTGCTAGTGCATGGCACGGAGGACGATGTCGTTCTCCCTCAAGATTCGACGGACATTCTGGCAAAGGCTGGAGACAATGCCGAATTGCTTACGCTCGATGGGGCGGATCACGTCTTCGGAGAACACTGCGAACCGATGGTGGCCGCGGTGACGGAGTGGATCAAGAAGCAGCTCGCTTAAACCTCAATCCGGAAGATCCTCACCGTTCGTTTCTGGAGCAAACGGCAGGATCACCAATCCCAACAGGAAGAAGCCGCTCAGCAGGGTCGCCGTCTGATCGATGGTGACGCCTTTCGTGGTCTGCATCCACGCAGTGAGCAACAACACGGGTGCTGCGATGATGCGCCCCATGTTGAAACACATACCGCCACCAGCGCCGCGAAGGCGCGAAGGGAACAACTCGGGAAAGTAGATCGCGAAGCCGGCATGCGGCGCGCTGACGAGGAATCCGAATACCGGAAGCGCCCACCAGTAGAACGTCAAACTCTGTTCATTCCAGAGGCCGAACAATGCCGCGGTGCTGGCAAATCCGCCGACAAAGAATAGATCGAACGCGCCTCGTCGGCCCAGGCGAAGACTGATCGGCCCAAAGGCCAACATGCCGAAGAATCCGCCGGTCATCACCAAGAAGTGACCGACCATGGCCTGTTTCTTGATCGTGCTGTGGTTGGTGTCCAAGACGGCGGCGCGATCGGCGCCCGGACTTGCCTGGGCGATGGCCTGCCGTTCGGCCGCCCCGCGCATCAAGGTGCGACCGTAGATTTTCACGCCCCAAAAGGTTGCCAACCCGATTGCGGCGAGCGATACGCCGACGAGTGTCTTGCGACGCAGTTCAGCACTGAACAGATCGGTGATCCTGCCTCTTCGTTTTTCGGGGTTCTTTTCTGACTCCGCCTTGGCCTTGAGCCAACTGTCCGGCTCTTTCAGTTTCATGCGGACCCAGATGGTGAGCAGGGCAGGGAGAATTCCGAGCGCAAAGGCGAGCCGCCAATTAAGACCGGAAATGGCATGGTTGCGAAGGTCGTCGTTGCCCACGATGAACGCACCGGCAGCGATAGCCAGGTAGGAACCGATCGTGCTGGTAGCGTGGAAAAAGCCCAGAGAACGCACGCGGGCGAACTTTGGAAACACCTCCGCCACCATGGCACTGGCCACCGCCCATTCGCCCCCGACACCCATGGCGACGAAGAAGCGCAGCACGATTACCTGCCAGGCTTCCTGGGCAAAGGCAGTGACGCCGGAGAAGACGGAATACATCAGGATCGTGATCACCATCGTCTTGGCCCTTCCGATCCGGTCGCTCAGCGCCCCGAAGTACACTCCCCCCACCGCGCCACCGACGAGGAAGGCAGCCAAGGCGAGCTTGCTGATCGCATCCTGCTTCTCCGTGGGTGTCCCTGCCGGCAGCAACGAACCCATCATCTCCTTCATGCTCGTGACGAAAATCTGCCCTTCGAAAATGTCGAAGACCCATCCCAGCGAGGCGATGAGCAGAACGAGCCACTGGTAACGGCTCACGCCTTGCCACCATGGTCGCTCGGGTTTTCCAGGGGAATTACTCACGGTGAAAGGAATCAGACTAGGTTAACCACATATTGCTGTCAGCAGAACCTTTTGCCCGTGATAAGGAAGTCGTGATCCAAGCGGTCCTACGGCTTCGTTCACTTCTTTGTCTTTGTGCCGAAGAGTTGTTTGCGCGCCACTTCGGCGATGCGGGCGACGGCGGGGTGTTTGAATTTCCGCTCGATCGTGATCGCATAGAAGCTCTCTCGCACGGCCTCGGTTGATCCGAGTGCTTTTACTCCCAGCTCACGGCAGATTTCGCTGGCGATAACCGTAGGGGCCGCGAAGACCCCTGTGCCGTCCCGTCCGAAGACCTTCATCAGAGCACTATCCTCGAACTCCGCCAGAATCCGGGGACGGATGCCCACCGAATCAAACCAGCGTTCCAGCGAACGACGGGTCAGCGAGCTGTCGCTCAAGGCCAGGAATTGCGCGCCATCGAGTTTCTTTGGGAAAGAGCCTTTCAGAGTCTTCGCCAAGGCCGCAGTTGCAAAAAAGGTGATGCCGCAGTCTCCCAGGAAATGGTTGAATGCTTTCACCTTCGCGGTGCCCGCGATCGGCGCATCCGTGAGCACGAGATCCAGTCGTTGGATGGAGAGTTCAGCCAGCAGTCGATTCGTGTGATCTTCCTCACAGATGAGATGAATGTTGCTGTCGGCATCGACAATGGGTTGCAGGATGCGGTGGGATATCAGCTTGGGCAGTACGGAGGAAATGCCGACCCGCAATCGCCGCGGGCGAACCGAAGCCACCCCTTGCATGTTCTCCATAAATTCCTGCCCGAGGGAAAAGATTTCATCGGCGTAGTCGTAGGCCATCTGGCCGGCCTCGGTCAGCTCAAGAGTGCGTGAGACGCGTTTGAATAACGGTTCTCCCAGTTGCTCCTCGAGTTGCTTGATCTGCTTGGAAACCGTCGGTTGCGTAAGGTGAAGGACCTTGCACGCGTTGGTGATTCCGCCTTCCCTTACCACCGCCCAGAAGTAATGGAGATGATGATAATTGAGCCAATTCATGTAAAGAATCCATAGATAGGATCTATGGATTTGTCTACTAATTATCCAATTATCGCTGAAATGATACATAGACAGGATCTATGTTTAGAAGGAATTAATAACCATTAGACGAATGATTTTTCTGATTCAAAATTCGTCCGCAATGAAATCAGCGTCGTACGACAACCTCCTGAGCGGAAGATGACCTTCAAATCCCGCGTGTTCAGCGCGGATCGCCCCCGCTTCGAAAAGCTGGCCACAGGACAGAGTCCCAAGGTCACTTTTCTGACCTGCTCGGATTCGCGGATTGACCCCTGTGCCCTCACCGGGGCTGCCGCTGGCGATCTGTTCGTGATTCGCAACGCCGGCAACATCGTGCCGGAAGGCAACAGTGGAACGAGCGGCGAACTGGCCACTTTGGAATTCGCTGTCCGGGCTTTGGAAACCGAACACGTGGTGGTCTGCGGGCACACCGATTGCGGAGCGATGAAGGGACTGCTGGCACCGGAGAAGTGCGCGCATCTGTCCCACGTATCTAGTTGGGTGCGACATGCCCAAGGCGCGCTCATTGCGTTGGACGGGGCGGCACAGGATCCGCAGCTGCGCCTGCAACGGGTCATCGAAGCGAACGTCCGGCTACAGCTGGAGAATCTGCGCAACCTCGATTTCGTTCGCGAGGCCGAGGAGGCTGGCAAACTACACCTGCACGGCTGGCTTTTTGACATTAGCCAGGAAGGGGTTTCGGTCATGGACGAAGCGGCAACCGACGACCTGAAACGGGCGGCCTGACTCATTAGATCTCAAACAATAGAACCTGATAATGAAGAATTCGGAAAAGACCAAGACTGACTGGCGCCGCGAGTTGATGGCCTCCGTCGTCGTGTTCCTCGTGGCACTACCCCTCTGCATGGGCATCGCGATCGCCTCTGGCGTGCCACCCGCGTTGGGATTGATCAGTGGCATCGTGGGCGGCCTCCTTGTCGGGACAATCGGCGGCTCCCCGCTGCAAGTCAGCGGACCGGCAGCCGGGCTCGCCGTGCTGGTCTGGCAATACGTCGAAAAGTTCGGTCTCGCCGCCCTTGGTTGGGTGGTTTTGTTCGCGGGCATCATCCAGATGGCTTCGGGTCGGGCGAAGTTGGGTCGCTGGTTTCGGGCTGTATCACCAGCGGTCGTGCAGGGAATGCTCGCCGGAATCGGCGTGTTGATCTTCGCCAGCCAGTTTCACGTGATGGTGGATGACAAACCACGGTCTTCCGGAGTCGAGAACTTACTCACCATCCCGGTTGCGATCCAGAAGGGCATTCTGCCCATCGACGGTTCCGTCCATCATCTGGCGGCGATCATTGGTGTCCTCGCTATCGCTTCGATCGTGCTCTGGACTCGCTTCCGTCCCCTGGTTCTGAAGGCTGTTCCAGGTCCTCTGGTCGCGATTGTCGGGGTCACGGCTCTGGCCGGCTTGCTGCAGCTTCCCATTCAATACGTCACCCTGCCCGACAACCTTTTCTCCGGCTTGAATACGCCCCGGTTCGGTGATGGCAGCCTGTTCGCAACCCCTGCCTTCTGGGGAGCGGTCATCGGTTTTGCTCTGATCGCCAGCGCGGAAACTCTCCTCTGTGCGACGGCTGTGGATCGCATGCACAAAGGCGAACGAACTGACTACGACAAGGAACTGTTCGCCCAGGGGATTGCCAACACCTGTTGCGGGCTGGTGGGTGCATTGCCGATTACTGGTGTCATCGTGCGCAGTTCCGCCAACGTGGAAGCGGGCGCCAAGACACGATTCTCCGCGATCTTCCATGGCGTTTGGCTGCTGCTGCTGGTCGGCTTTGTGCCGGTCGTCCTCAGTTGGGTTCCGACCTCTGCCTTGGCGGCGATCCTAGTCTACACCGGGTACAAACTGGTCAACCCACAGGCAATGCGAAATCTATGGAAAGCCGGCCGACCGGAGTTCGCGATTTACTTGGTCACGGTGATGGCAATCGTCACCACCGATCTGCTCACCGGCGTTCTGATCGGTTTCGGTCTGGCTCTTGCCCGGTTGCTTTACACCTTCCTTCACTTGGAAGTCTTGAAACGGGAATCGGTGGACGGGCAGGTTTTGGACATCGCACTGAAAGGGGCCGCCACCTTTGTGCAACTCCCGCGGGTCGCCGAAGAACTCGAGCGCATTCCGGAAGACGTGGAAGTCCGTTTCCATTTGGGAGCGTTGGCCTACGCAGATCACGCTATTCTGGAACTGGTCGGCGATTGGCAGCAGCGACGAGAAGGGGAGGTGCACATCGCTTGGGATGAATTGAAATCGCGCAAGGGTCTTGTGACCCCCGACTTGCCCGGCTTCGTCTCAACTGCGTCGGCCGGCATAGCTTCCCTCGAGAACAAGCAAAGCCCAAAATTGGCTTAAACGAGGAAGGAAGCATGAATCAGCATCCTCGATCTGTTCTGCAAGCACTCGTCGGATTCTTCAAACCGGCGAACTGCCCAATCAAAAAGTCCGCAGCTGACGGAAAATCGCAAAAAAAACGTCGAGATGTGTTCCCGATGCCCGAGCTCTGGAGTCAGCCCAAGCGAGGCTCTTGGTGACTACCTTTCGACCAGGCTCCGATCGGATCTTGGTCGCGAGTTCCGTGAGCAACCGTGCCCCGTTATTGGGACAGATCGAAAAGACAATTCGAACACGGAGAACGGCTGTCCATGCTCAGACAAGCCGGCCTTGGCCGGCGTAGTTCCGGAGGTTTTCTTTTTCAGTGGTCCTTCGCATAGACTCAGTCTATGCGAAGGATGCATCTATTTCTAATAGACTATCGAGGAATTCGGGAGATGCTTGCTCCCGCGTGAACCGACCCACCGAATG
>JBMYQZ010000298.1:0-2977 GCA_049601855.1 Limisphaerales bacterium
CGCCAGGCTCGTCAAGTACGTCAACGAGTACAAGAAGGTCTTCGTTGTCGGCGTCGACAATGTCGGGTCCAAGCAGATGGCCGACATCCGCCATGCCCTCCGGCAGCGAATTGTCCACGAAACGTGCTTTCGTCGCACCGACCTCAAGACTCAAGTCCAACAGATGTTGATGCCTCGCCAATGCGAGAATCTCGAAATCACGATTCAGCGATTCACGCCAGGCACCGAGTGCTGCCACCACCAGCATTCCCAATCTCCGCGGCCCCAGCACGGCCACCGTCTCGCCCTCCTTCGGCACCACCATGTCCACCGCGTGAATCGCCGCCGCCAGAGGTTCCACCAACACGCCGGCGCTGTCGGGAATCATCTCGGGCAACGGAATCACCGCCTCCACCGGTGCCAACACAAAAGGCCCAAAGCCACCCGGGAGATCGTGGATCCCCAACACGATCCGCTCGGGACAATGCGTGTGCAGCCGTCCGTTGCAGAACGGGCAATCCGTTTTCAAACCGCGTGCCAGGTGCGAAGCGTTGATCTCCACCACGAAACGACTGCCGTTCTCGTCCGTCGCGAGAACTTCATGCCCGGTGATCTGTGGTAATGGAAAGGGCAGAAACTGCCGCGCCAGATCGGTGGAGCAGACGCCACAAGACTGCGTCTCCAATAGTCGATATCCCGCGCCTAGTTCCAAATGCGGCGCTCCATTACGAAGAATCCTCCAACCTCGCTCAGTGGCTCCGTTGAATTCGTAATCCGCGTTCGCAAAACTGCCGTCAGCCTGGTACTCAGGCGCTGAAAAGGAGACGCGCATCAGGGAGCGTTGAGAACCACCTTGTGCACGTAGAGATTGCGATCGTATTCGCCGTCTGCATAGAGATCATTCGTGAACCCAACCTTGATCTTCACCCGGCCTTTCGGGAGTTCGATATCGACGCCGTGATCGTCCCGGTCAGTGGATTTCAGCGTCGTCGGTTTGCCGACCGCCTTGCCATTCACCGATACCTGAAATGCGGCGAACTCACCCTTGGCATCCGTGCAGGAAGCGATGACGACCAGGCGATGCTTGCCCGCCTTCTTCACGGACACCTCCCATTCCACGGCCCCATTGGAATGGAAATGAATGCTCTCACCATCATCCATGATTCCGAAGTGATCGTTCCCTTCCGGAAGCTTAGCTTCGTGTGCCCGTAGATGCGTGCGGTCACCGGCCTGGAGGTTGATGGCAAGTGACAACGCGAATGCGATAAGAAGCTTTTTCATCATGATCGATCAGCTGAGTTTACGAAGTTTGGTGACGCGACCGGCCTGGACCCATTCGGCGACGAAGATATTGCCCGCGGCGTCAAAGCAGGCGTCGTGCGGATGCAGAAACTTGCCTGGGATCCATTTACTGCTGTGCGCCGCGCCTCGGAGTTTTTCTTTCCCAACCCGATTCCGCCACTGCGGATCTTCGCCCAAATGGGTGATCACCTTGTCATTCCTGTCGAGCAGCGTGATGCGCGAGCGCAGATCCGGGACGACCATGGTCTCTCCGTGGGTGTCAACATTCGCGGGCAACATGAAACCGTCCATCGTCTTGATATGCTTGCCGCCCAACGTGAACCATTGCAGGCGCTTGTTGGCACGATCGGCTACGACCACGGACTTCTTGCGGCCGGGACGGGCATCGATCCAGATTCCGTGCGAGGTCTTGAACTCACCATCCTTACGTCCGTCCGCACCGAACATGGAAACCCAGTTGGCGTTCTTGTCATAGCGATGCACGCGATAGGTCCCATAGCCGTCTACGAGAAAGAAACCACCGTCATCGAGAAACGCGAAGTTGGTGGGCAGAAAGACATCACGCCCCCAGTGCCGGCCCTTGTCCGTGTTCTTGCCTTTCGGATACAACCCGCATTCGAACGGTGCACGCCTTTGCCAGACGGTCTCGCCCGTAAGCGTCAACTTCGCAAACATCTTCAGCGTCAGATAGCCGGTGACGTAGAGAAACTGTTCCTTGCCTTCGGTGCGAACCTCCAGCCCGTGCCCCCCCCCTTGGAACTGTTTCCCAAAAGCGCGCACGAATTTGCCGTCCTTGTCGAAGACGAAGATCGACGGATGATCCGGCTGCTCCAAACGCCCTTCGTGGATGACGTAGAGATTCTGCTCCTTGTCGATGGCAACATTATGCGTGGTCTGCCACATGAACTTGTCAGGCAAACGCGGCCAGGAATGTTGCACTTCATACTTGTGCTCCCCCTCGCCGAGGACGAGTTGGTTGGAGTCTCTTTTGGCGGCGAGAACATTAGGAACAGACAACGCACCGGCAGCCAGGGCGGTCGTCTGCAGGAAACGGCGGCGGGGTAATTCAGTGATGGGTCTCATGGATTGCTTCGTTTTAATCGCAACCGTGGAGCGATGCAATCACACCTTCACCGTCTGTCCACGTTCGGCCGCCCGGTAGATGGCGAAGACAGTCTTCAAGGCCCGCAGACTGTGCCGTGCCTCGATCGGAGGATCCGTTTCGTTGGCACAGGCCGCGACGGCCGCCTTCACGAAAGGTGTGTAGCCGCGAGGTTGCTTTGATCCCTCGAACGCCTGCACCTTCCCCGCCTGTTCTCCCGACGCCTCGTACCAATGCAAAGGCTTGTCGAGCATCTGCTGAAGATGCACCCATCCTTTCGATCCCCAGATCTTGATCCCCGAGTGGTAGCGTCGGTCAAGGTAGTAGCCCGATGTCATGGTTCCCAGAAAGCCGTCTTCGAATTTCAACGTGGCAACGGCTGAATCCTCGATGGCAATCGGTTGCCCACCGATGTTGGTCATCATCCCCGATACGGCCTCAATGTCCGAACCGGTCAATTGCATGGCGAGATCCAACCAGTGGATTCCGAGCCAGATCAAGTGCCCACCACCGGAACGCTTGCGGTCGCAATACCAGGCGTCCTGGTAGCTCTTGCGCGTCAAGCGGGTCTGGTCGGCGATCAGGTGCATGTCC
>JBMYQZ010000298.1:2987-6845 GCA_049601855.1 Limisphaerales bacterium
AGGCGATTGGCCAAGGCGAGCATCAGATTCAGATGCTTGCTTTCGGCCTTCATCACGAGAGGCGCGAAATCAGCGGCCTCAATGCACGAGGGTTTCTCCGCAAACACGTGGGAACCTGCTTCCAAGACTTCCTCGATAGCCGGTGGCGCGAAGCGCGCTTCCAGAGATACCATCGTCATCACGGGTTTCTCCTTTGCCAACATTTCACTGGCCAAGCGATAGGTGGCGGTAAGCTTTCCGCCGAGGGCCTTCCGCGCGCGTTCGTTGTAGGCGTCATCCGAGTCAGCCAATACCACCGAGGAACACGCGTCCGTTGCAGCCAACGCACTGAGGTAGGCGCTCACGTGGGCCCCGTCGGCGTTGGTGATGAGTCCGACTTTGATTTCCTCTGCCATGCTTGGGTTCGTTATGCTCTGATTTCTTCAACCACACAACATGAAGAACGCATTCCTTTTCATCTTTCTCGCCTGCGCACTGCAGGCCTCGCCAAGTGATCAGGAGCGCAAAAACGTCTTGGTGATCATCGCGGACGACCTCAACGATTGGATCGGCTGCCTGGGCGGCCACCCGCAAGTGCGCACGCCCAACATCGATCGTTTGGCCAAACGCGGTTTGCTCTTCGCGAATGCCCACGTGCAAGCGACCTATTGCGGGCCTTCCCGGGTGAGCTTTCTTTCCGGCCGCATGCCGCAGACCACCGGTTCGCGTGACATGACGCCATACTCCGACTTCCAGTCCCTGCAAAACCACCCGCCCTTCCCACACCACTTTCGTCGCAACGGATTCACGACCTTTGGTGGAGGGAAGATTTTTCACCAAGGCACTGGCAAAGGAGCCGACGCCGAGTGTTGGGATACCGTTCTGAGTTCCGGTCAGAATCCCGGTCCGAAAAAGATGATACACTGGAAGAAAAAGGTCTGGGACTGGGGCCCGTGGCCGGAGCAGGACGATCAAATGGGCGATTTCAAGCTGGCGCAGGAAACCGCCAAGATGCTGCGACAGAAACATGACCAACCATTCCTGGCCGTCGCCGGCTTCCGGCGGCCGCATGTCCCCTTGCATGTCCCTCAGAAGTGGTTCGATCTCTATCAAGTCGAGAACATCATCCTGCCCAACGTCCCCGACGATGACCTCGATGACGTCCCGCACCCTGCGATGGGACTGAATTCTTACGCCGCGCCCGAGCACTCTGTGCTCGTCGAACAAAAACTGTGGTCCAGCCTGGTGCAAGCCTACCTCGCCTCGATCAGCTTCGTTGATCATTGCGTCGGTGAGATTCTGGATGGCTTGGACAACGGTCCGAATCGCGATTCCACGATCATCGTGTTCTTCAGTGACCACGGATTTCATCTCGGGGAAAAGCAACATTGGGCCAAACGCACTCTCTGGGAGGAAACCACCCGCATTCCGATGATCATCGCCGGGCCGGGTATCAGGAGTGGACGGCGCAGCAACCAGCCGGTCGGAGCCATCGACATCTACCCAACGCTCTGCGATCTGCTGGGCGTCAAGGCGCCGAACGGCTTGGATGGCAATAGCCTACAGCCACTGTTAGAGACGGGGCGCCCAGAATGGAATCATGCTGCGTTCACCACCTTCGAACCCGGCGACATCACGGTGCGAACGGAACATTGGCGCTACATCCGCCACCCCGACGGCAAGGAAGAACTCTACGACCACCGCTCGGACCCGAACGAATGGACCAATCTCGCCGGCCGGAAACAACAGGCGGCGAAGCAGGTTGAATTGGCCAAGCTTGCCAAACGATGGGATCGCTCCTCCCCGACCCGTCAGTCCAAGTGATCAGTTGCCCTTCAGCACTTGATCCAGAAATGCCACCATCCGCTCTCGACATTCACCGGAGTAGAATTCCCTCCCGCCATGGGCACCATCGGTCACCACGTGGAGATATAGCGGCAATCCCGCACCGTGATACACCTCTTGGATGCGGTAAGACTGATCGATCAAAACGGTCCGGTCTTTCGCACCGTGGATGACCAGGAAAGGCGGATCATCAGCCGACACGTGGGTGATCGCCGAAGCGGCACGGGCCTGTTCGATCTCCTTGTCCGCACCACCGCCCAGAAGTTTGTAGACGACTGAACCTGGTTCGTTGGCGCGATGCGGCTGGTTCTTGGAGCGGAGAACGAAATCGGTCGCGCCATAAAAGTCCACCACAGCTTGCACCCGAGAGGAATGCTTCAAGTTGCCACCGACCGCGCCCTCAAGATCTTTCACGTCACCGGAGGTCCCCACCAAGGCAGCCAACATCCCACCCGCACTGGTGCCAGCGACGGCAACCTTATCCGTTTGATATCCAAAGCGCCCAGCATTGGCTCGAAGCCAGCGGATCGCAGCCTTGCAGTCCCGAATCTGCGCCGGAAAAATCGCTTTGTCCGTCAATCGGTAGGAGATGCTCGCCACCGCATATCCATGATCCGTCAACCAAGGGATTTCGCAACGCTCCTTACTGCCTTTATGCCAACCGCCGCCATGGATCCATACGACCACGTGCGAGGGTTTGCCTTTGGCTGGCAGGTAGACGTCGAGCTGCAAGCTGTGCCCGTTCACATTGGCGAACTCAATGTCCTTTTCCACTCGGGGCTCGGCGGCCGATGCGTTCAGCACGAGAAGTAAGAGAGCGATCGTGGCAATTCTGAAAATATCCATGACGTAGTTGATTGGTGCGGGAAAGTATCCGGATGATGCGAAATTCCGCGATCCAAATTATCCCTGCCGCAGCTTGACTCACCGGGGCTTTGAGGGCTTAAAGGCGGCATGGTCACACGATTCCTCATTGCCTTGCTTTCGATTCCCATTCTCGGGCTGGCCTCCAACATCAACGTTACCGGCCCCGCTTCTTGGGCTACGGGAGCGCTGCATCCGTTGATTTCGCCCGATGGCAAAACTCTGGCCGTCTCCTACCAAGGTTCCATCGGCACCCTCCCTGCAAGCGGTGGAACACTGAAGCTCATCTCGCGAGGGCAAGGCTGGGACGTGTGGCCGACCTGGTCACCGGATGGAAAGCGAATCGCCTACGTCAATGCGCCTTACTTCACATCCGGATCGGTCCGGGTGCTGAATCTGGACGGCACAGCGGTCAAACTGCCCAAGTCCGTCGTTTCGCTTGGCCCCATCTGGTTTCACCCGGATGGCCGACGATTGTTCGGCAAGATCGTGGTGCGCGGTTATCCGCGGGTCGTCAGTTCGTTCGACATCGAGACTGGCGAATTGAAACCGGTGGCGGGCTACCCGGATTCGTGGGGTGTTCGCCGCGGTGCCTATGCGCTTTCACCCGATGGAAAATGGATTTATTTCGGCGTGCAGTATGACGAGCAAGGCCAACAAGGCGGCCTGCATGGCGCGCAAACCGATGTTTTTCGCCTGCCATCCTCCGGGGGCAAGCCGGAGAAACTCTTTCAATGGCCCGACCGCATCTACCACCTGAACATAGCGCCCAAGAACGCCGGCATCTACGTGATGACCGATCACAACACGGCTCACAACGACATCTGGTTCCTCCCATCCAAGAAACCGCTTGAGGGTGCGCGCAAACTGACGCACGGAATTGCCGACGAGGATTGGCCGTTCGTCTCCAAAGACGGGAAAACCCTCGCCTACACCGACAACCGGGGCGGGGCCACCGCAGTCGCCATCCAACGTCTCGGCGATCAATTGCAGCGCGAAGTGCTGATCCGCAAGATCGAATACGAAACTCCGGTGAAACGCTTCCGCTTCAAACTGCCCCACCGCGATCGCAAGCAACCCGAAGCCTGGCGTATCTCCGTCAAACACAAGGGCGGCAAGTATTACTCGCCGCCGGGTTCGATTTATCATGTTACCGCCGGGCTGGGGTAT
>JBMYQZ010000299.1:0-6826 GCA_049601855.1 Limisphaerales bacterium
CCTGCACAGAGATCTGCGCGGTCTCCGGGTCGCGCATTTCCCCGACCATGATAATGTCAGGATCTTGACGCAAAAAGGCGCGCAAAGAAGCGGCAAACGTCATCCCCGTCGCTTCATTGATCGGCACCTGCATGATCCCATCCAAATCATACTCGACGGGATCCTCCGCCGTCAGCAATTTGGTCTCCATGTCATTGATCCGCCGTAGACAGGCGTAGAGAGTCGTCGTCTTGCCGGAACCGGTCGGTCCAGTCACCACAAAGATGCCGTTCGGCTGGGAAATCAGATCGCCGATTTTTTCCAGAATATCGTCCTGAAAGCCAAGATTCTCTAAGTCCAGTGAGGCATTGGAACGATCCAACACGCGCAACACGATCGACTCGCCAAATTTCGTCGGCAGCGTGGAAACACGCATGTCGATCTTCTTACCTCCGAGAGCCATTGCAATACGACCGTCCTGCGGCATGCGTTTCTCGGAAATATTCAGGTTCGCGAGAATCTTGATACGCGAGGCGACGGGCAGCGCCAGGTACTTTGGCGGGGGAGCCATTTCGTAGAGTGCACCGTCCACACGATAACGAATCTTGAATTCATCCTCGAAAGGCTCGAAGTGAATGTCACTCGCACGGTCATTGATGGCTTGGAAGAGCACCAGGTTCACGAAACGAATGATTGGCGTTTCGTTGGCCATACTGGTCAGCGCATCTTCGTCATCCTCCTCAATCGATTCGATCTCATGAACCATGTCGGCTTCGCTGCCGCCAAACTCCATCAAGATGTCCTCAAAGGACTCCGTGGCCTCCTCGTAGTACTTGTCAATGCACTCCTGGACGGCCTTGGGATCACCCACCAAGACATGGATTTCCTTGCCAACAATAAACGAGATTTCGTCAATGGTGTTCGGATTCAACGGATCCACCAACACCACCGTCACGCTGGATTCGTAAACCTCGATCGGCAGGCACAAATACATACGGGCGGTCGAAGGCGGAATCGAACGGATGATGTCTTCCGTGAGTTCCAAGTCCGGGATCCCCGTCACCACGTCCGTGCCTAGATACTCGGCCATCACGTTCAGTTGGCTTTCCTGATCGAGAATCGCCGACTCGACGAGGATCTCACTGACTGGTTTACCCGACTTGGTGTGCTCCTGGATGACCTCATCCAGCTGCAAATCATCGATCATGCCCTGCTCTTTGATCAGGGCCAACAATGGGTCTGAGATGCTTACTGACATGATCGGACTAGGCTAAATCTTATTCGTCGTCTTCGTCGTCATCGACCTCGGCCTCGATCTCCGCATCGACTTCCGCAATTTTCTGCAGAATGGCTTGGGGATCGAGACAACGGTTGATGACTTCTTCGCGGGCAACACGACCCTTGCGATACCATTCGAGCAATCCCTGATCGAGCGTCCGCATGCCATACTTGGCTCCGGTCTGCTGATCAGAGGGAATACGGAAGGTCTTATTGTCACGAATCAGCGCCGCGATGGACGGCGTCTGGATCATGATGTCATGAATGGCCACCCGTCCCGGTTTGTCACAGGTGGGTACAAGGATCTGTGCAATCACAGCGATCAACGCCGTGGAAAGCTGAATACGAACCGTTTCCTGCGCGTTGATCGGGAAGGCATTCACGATCCGGTCAATTGTCTTGGCCGCCGAGTTCGTGTGCAGAGTCCCGTAGACAACGTGACCGGTTTCCGCCGCCGTCAGTGCGGCCTCAATCGTTTCCAAGTCACGCAATTCTCCCACCAGAATCACTTCCGGATCCTGTCGCAGTGCACGACGCAAGGCTTCCGCAAAACTTGGCACGTCAATGTGCACCTCGCGTTGCGTGATCACCGCTTTCTTGTGTTTGTGATAAAACTCAATGGGATCTTCGATCGTAATGATATGCGCGTGATCCTGCTCCTCGTTGATCATGTTGACCATGGAGGCGAGCGTGGTGGATTTACCGGAGCCAGTCGGGCCGGTGACCAAAATCATACCGCGCGGCTTGTGTAGGAGTTCGTCCACCAGATTCGGAGAAAGCCCGATCACATTCATCGGCAACAGCGCGGTCGGGATCTGCCGCAACACCAGGGCGAAATTACCGCGCTCCTTGAACGCACTCACCCGGAAGCGAGCCAGTTCACCAAAGGCAAATCCAAAGTCAGCACCTCCATTGGTCCGGATCTGCTGGATATGATCCTCGCCCGTAATGCTGGTCATCAACTCTTCAACCTCCTGCGCGCAAGGAGGGCCCTGAATTCGCTCCAAGGTTCCATGCGCCCGGTAGGCCGGCGGAATTCCCACGCGAACATGCAGGTCGGCGGCCCCTTCCGAGACCATCAACTGCAAGAGATCGGACATTGCGTATGCACCCATATAGTTCTTCTTCGGTCAGTTGGATTCGTTTCTCACTAAATCAGTTTTCGTCACCGACGGTTGCCTCGATGACTTCTTCCGGGGTCGTCATGCCAATGAGCACCTTGCGCGTTCCGTCCTCACGCAGACTACGCATGCCCATTTCCCGGGCCCGCGCACGAAGCACGGTACTGGAAACCTTGTCGTAGATCAGTTTGCGGACGTTGTCGTCAATGAGGAACACCTCGAAGATGCCTTTACGTCCACGGTAACCACTGGTGCAGTCCTTACAGCCCTTGCCGCTCACGACTTCACCGTCGTCGATCATTTGCTGAGTCAGGTCCAGCACCCTCATTTCCTTCTCGGACGGCTGGTAGGGTTCCGGACATTTCTTGCAGATGGCACGCACGAGCCGTTGTGCCATGATGCCGCGGGCCGCCGAGGCAACGAGGAAGGGTTTGATACCGATATCGATCAGACGGGAAACTGCGCTCGGAGCGTCATTGGTATGCAGCGTGGAGAACACCAAGTGACCAGTCAGCGAAGCATTGATCGCGATGGTCGCAGTTTCTTCATCACGAATTTCCCCGAGCATCACCACGTTCGGCGCCTGGCGGAGCATGGCGCGAAGTGCCGTGGAAAACGTCAACCCGGCGGCCTTGTTCACCTGAACCTGATTGATACCCGCCAAAACATACTCCACCGGATCCTCAACGGTAATGATCTTGCGATCAGGCCGATTGATGTAGTTGAGACACGAATAAAGCGTCGTGGTCTTCCCGGAACCAGTCGGCCCGGTCACCAAGATAATCCCGTCCGGCAACCCGATGAGTCGCTCAAAGCTCTGCTGATCGTCCGTCAGAAAACCCAAGGTGGACAAACCCAGACTCAGTCCGGATTTGTCGAGAATACGCATGACGATACTTTCACCGTGCGTGGTCGGTAGACAATTGACACGAAGGTCAATCGGCTTGCCGGCAATCTCAAGCTGGATCCGACCGTCCTGCGGAATACGCCGTTCGGCGATCGACATGCCAGACTGAATTTTCAGGCGGGATAGAATCGCGTTTTGAAGTTTTTTCGGTGGGCTGTTCACCTCCTGCAAACAACCGTCAATGCGATACCTGACACGGAGCCGTTTCTCCATCGGTTCGATGTGAATGTCAGAGGTCCGAGCTTTGAAGGCATCCGCGATGATGCTGTTCACCAGCTTGATCAACGGAGCGTCGGCTTCGAGTTCATCCTCCGGATTATCGAAGTCGTCGTTCTTGACAAATCCCAGGTCAATCTCCCCCTCGGTGATGTCCTGGATCATGTTCGTCACGGTCTCATCAGCCGTGCCGTAATACTTCTGGATCAGCGCGTCGATCTGGTCCTCAGTCGCCACGCGGAACTCGATGCCGTCCACCTTCAACTGATGCTGAAGGCTGTCCATGAGATCGAGGTCAGAAGGATCGGAGACCGCGACCGTCAAGATGCCTTCTTGGAAAAACACCGGCACCACGTTGTAGCGCTTGACGATGTGACGCGGCATTTGCTGCACCGTTTCGTCATCCAACGCCATGCCACCCAAGTCGACGGTTTCAATACCGAACTGGATGGCCTTGGCCTGAGAGATGTGCGCAGGAGCGATGATCTGAGCGGCGAGCAGGCGGTCAATGACGCCCTGATCTTCAAATTCACCGGATTCGACCTCTGCCCGGGCGATGGACACATCGTCTTCTGTGACCAAGCCCATATCGGCGAGGGTATCGACTAGATAATCGTCTTTTACTGCCACGACTTAAAACGTTGCTATTGCCTGATTTGGAACGCGGACTGTGAAGAAAAATTCTACCGACCCGTTTCGGGTTGTCAAACCGTCCTTCTCAGGGTTGCCGAAGCATACTATTGACGCCGTTTTTGCACCAATACGGAAAAAACCCTAAGATTTTGATCGTTAAAGCTGTTTTCTCGACTCACTCCGCAAATCCCACCTGCCGTAGGGCTTCGAAGAGCACGATCGAGACGCAATTTCCGAGGTTAAGAGACCGTGCTTGCGGATTGGTCATCGGAATCCGCAGCCATTGGTCCGGGCTTCTTTCCAGCATCGCTTTCGGCAGACCAGCAGTCTCGCGACCGAACACCAAGTAGTCCTCCGGGCCGAACGCCGCATCGGAGTAAATCTTCGGTCCGCCAGATTCCACCAACCACATCGTCCCCTCAGCTTCGCGCGCGAAGGACGCCCAATCCGGCCACGTCCGCCAATCCACCTGCTGCCAATAGTCCATCCCTGCACGCTTCATCCGTCGGTCGTTCAATTCAAACCCCAAGGGCTCAATCAAGTGAAGCTTCGCTCCGGTCGCCGCGCACAGCCGGGCTACGTTGCCGGTGTTCGGTGGAATCTCCGGTTCGACCAAGACCACGTTCATCGGCGCACCTTCTTCTTGCCGGAATACAGGACGCGCCAGAGCACCAGGCCTTTGGCCGGAGCCGTCACCCCACCCGCACGACGATCCTTTTCCGCGATAATCTTCCGGACGTCCGAGGGTTTGAGTCTACCATGTCCCACCATGGCCAAAGTCCCGGCAATCGCCCGACACATCTTGTAGAGAAAACCATCTCCCTCAATCACGATGGTGATCAGCGGCCCCTGCTTGCGAATGTCCACCCGCGAAAGCGTTCGCACCGTGTTCTCCATTTCGTAATCCCGATTGGCCGCCAGCGATTTGAAATCCTTGCGCCCGATGAAATGCTTCGCCGAGTTCCGCATGGCATCGACGTCGAGATCCTTCGGCACGTGCCATGCTGTGCGATTCAGTAACGGATTCATCACGGCGTCATTCCAAATGGCGTAGCGATATTCTTTTCCCGTGGCATCAAAGCGCGCATGGAACGAAGCCGGACAGCGAACCGCCCGCACGATCCGAATATCTGCCGGCAAATGCGCATTGATCGCCAACGGCAGTTTCCGAACCGGCATCTTGAATTCCTCCTTCAAAATCTCCACGTGCGCCATCATTGCCCGCGCGTGAACACCGGTATCCGTCCGACTCGAGCTGTGGATGCGCCGTACGGATGGAAAGATCTTTTGGAACGCCTCTTCAATCTTCTGTTGCACCCCCACTCCGATCTTCTGCACCTGCCAGCCTTCATAGTTCGTCCCGTCGTAGGCGATGGTCAGTTTGAACTTCAACGAACTCATGGCCTTCAAGGCGCCTGGGAATCGAGAAAGCTCTGCAACAGGATCGCCGCCGCCATCTTGTCGACCTTCTCCTTGCGTTTCTTCCGCGAAACGTTTCCTTCGATGAGGATTCGATTTGCTTGGGCCGAGGTGAGTCGTTCATCCCAGGCGCGAATCGGGATCGTCAATATCTCCTCCAGCTTGCTGATGAATGCTTTGGATTTCTCGGCGGCGGGACCGTAGCTGCCGTCCATGTTGCGTGGCATCCCCACGATGACGGTTTCAACTCCCTGCGCTTCGACAAGTTCTTTGAGCCTCGCAAGCAAATCGGCAACCGGCTCGGCCAGGACATACTCGAGCGGCTGGGCGATCATCTGCAGTTCATCGCTCAGCGCCACTCCCACGCGCTTGGAACCGGGGTCGAGTCCCAGGATTCTCATACGTTCTTCAGCGCGGCCCGTGCAGCCGCAACGGTCTTCTCAATCGCTTCTTCATCGTGCGCGGTGGAAAGAAAACCGGCTTCAAATTGCGATGGCGCGAGATACACGCCCTGCTCCAGCATACCGTGGAAGTACTTGCCGAACTTGTCGCGATCACACTTCATGGCGTCGTCGAGATTCCTCACCTCGTGATCACCGAAGTAACCGCAAAACATGGACCCGCAGCGTTGGAAGGTGATGGCGACTCCGGCTTCCTTCGCAGCCTCGCCCAAAGCGGATTCCAGCGCGGCGCCTTGGGTCTCAAGTCGTTGATAGACGTCCGAGGTAAGGTTTCTCAATGCAGCGATTCCGGCCGCCATCGCCAACGGATTGCCGCTCAATGTCCCCGCCTGATAGACCGGACCGTCGGGTGCGAGGCAATCCATGATATCGGCACGACCACCGAAGGCACCGACCGGCAGGCCACCGCCGATGACTTTGCCGAAACAACTCAGGTCGGGCGTGATACCGAAGCGTTCCTGCGCACCACCGCGGGCGACGCGAAATCCGGTCATCACTTCATCGAAGATCAATAACGCACCGTTTTCCTTGGTGACGCTTCGTAGTGCTTCATGGAAGCCCTCCTGCGGCAGGATCAAACCGGCGTTGCCAATCACCGGTTCCAAGATCACACCCGCGATCTGATCCGGATTCGCAGCAAAGGCTTCCCGCACTTTCTCCGCATCATTGAATGGCAGGACAATCGTGTGTGCCGTGAATTCCTTCGGCACACCCGCGCTGTCAGGATTACCGAAGGTCAAGGCTCCGGAACCTGCATTCACCAACAGCGAATCTGTGTGACCATGGTAGCAGCCCTCGAACTTAATTATCTT
>JBMYQZ010000300.1:0-6577 GCA_049601855.1 Limisphaerales bacterium
AAATTCGGAGCCGTCGATGCGGACGGCGTCAAATTCCTCCCGGGTGCGGACATCGAGAACGCGGGCCTTGGCCGGATCGACGTCTTTGGGTTCGATCTCCATTGATTTGTCGAAGTCGTGACCGGCCTTGATTTCGGTGACCACTTCGTTCACGTCGAGGTCCCCGTTGCGTTCGCAAAGTTGGTCGATGGTTTCGGTGGGTTGAAAACCGCAGCTTTGGCAGCCGCCGATGTGATACTTGCGGAACAGGGCGCGGCGGGCGCCGGGATAGGTCTCGAGGACCGCTTCCATTGTGGATTCGCCGTTGATCTCCATGGCTATTTCTTTCCGGCAAAGAACTTTTTGATTTCGAGCAACACCTCGATGAGTCGATCGACTTCCTGCTCGGTGTTGTAAAAGTAGAAACTCGCGCGGGCGGTTGAGGGGACACCGAGTTTGCGCATCAGCGGCTGGGTGCAGTGGTGTCCTCCGCGAAGAGCAACACCCACATGATCAGCCAAGGTGACAACATCGTGCGCGTGCACGTCGTCGAGGAGGAAACTCACCAATCCGGCACGACCTTGTTTGGGACCGAAGAGGCGGATGTTCTCGATCTCGGAGAGGCGGCTGTGCGCGTACTGTGAAAGGTGTTGGTCGTGGCGGAACAGTTTGTCCCGGCCGATGGCATCGAGGTAATCCATCGCGGCGTGGAGTCCAATGGGGCCGGAAATGTCCGGTGTGCCGGCCTCGAACTTATGCGGGACGGTGTTCCACTCGCTCTGGTGGTATTCGACCGAGGAGATCATTTCACCGCCACCCTGGTAGGGCGGGGTTTGCTCAAGGATCTCCATGCGGCCGTAGAGGCATCCGATGCCAGTGGGTGCGCACATCTTGTGACCGGAGATGGCCAAGAAGTCGCAGCCAATTTCCTGCACGTCGATGGGGCAGTGCCCACCGCTTTGCGCCGCATCGACGAAGGTGACGATGTTGTTTTTACGGGCGCGTTCACAAAGTTCAGCGACCGGATTCACGACGCCGAGGGCGTTCGATATGTGAACCATCGAGAAGATCTTCACTTCCGGAGTGAGGAGTTCATCCAGCTTGGAAAGGTCGAGGACGTGCTGATCTTCGGTGATCGGAACGTAACGAAGCTTGGCGCCGGTGCGTTCGGCGAGGAGTTGCCACGGAACGATGTTGCTGTGGTGTTCCATCTCCGTGAGCAGAATGACGTCGCCTTCCTTGATGAACTTGTTGCCCCAGGCGGTGGCGACCAGATTGACCGATTCGGTGGTGCCGCGGGTGAAGACGATTTCGTTCTCGCTGGTGGCGTTGAGAAATTGAGCTGTGCGTTTGCGGGCTCCTTCGTAACCGGCGGTGGCGCGATTGCTCAGTTCGTGGATGCCGCGATGGACGTTGGAATTGTCGTTCTCGTAGTAATGGACGAGGGCGTCGATGACCTGTTTGGGCTTCTGGCTGGTGGCTGCGTTGTCAAAGTAGACCAACGGATGGCCGCGCACTTCCTGATCGAGGATCGGGAAGTCCTTGCGAAAGGAGGACCAATCGAGCGCGGTGTCGGTGGTCGGTTTTTCAGTGACGCTATCCATTGCAGCGTGGAGCAGGTTGAGGTTCGTGCTGCCGTCGATCGTTTTTCATTACATGAAGCCCAGTTGCAGTCTGGCGGCCTCGGTCATCATGTCCTGGCTCCAGGGCGGATCCCAGACGACCTCGACGTTGGCTTCCTGCACGCCTTCAAGTTCCATGACCTTGGTGAAGGCGTCCTGCTGAATGACGGGGCCCATGCCGCAGCCGGGGGCGGTCAGGGTCATGTTCACCTGCACGGTGAATTCGCCGCTCTTGCCGTCGCCGGCGGGATCGACGTTGCAATCGTAAATGAGCCCGAGGTCGACGATGTTCACCGGAATCTCGGGATCGTAACAGGTCTTCAAGGCGTCCCAGACCTGTGTCTCAAGGGATTCCTGCGTGACGGGTCCGTCGCTCTTCTTCGGCTGATCCTTCTTCTTCGGCTCCGCGTCTTCGGGTGTCTTGCCGAGGGCGTCGGCGTCCTTGCCTTCGATGCGGGCGAGGCCACCGATGAACTGGACGGTGAAGGTGCCGCCGGCGATCTGGGTAATGGTGACTTCGGTGCCTTCCTTTAAGAGGCCGTGCTCGCCCGAGGGGATGCGAATCGAGTTCACATCGCGGACCAAGGTGACGTTTTCGTATGCTCCGGTCATTCGTTTTCTCTTTCGTCAGTGGTGACGGTTGCGGTCTTGCCGGCGGCGGCGGTGACGGCCGCGTGCCAGGCCAGGATGGCGCACTTGACGCGCGCCGGAAACTTGTGGATGCCGTCGAAGGCGTTGAGCTTACCCATGTCCTGCTCGGACTTGCCGGTTTTGATCAGGTGCTGAAAGGCGTCGAAAAGACTCTCGATTTCATCGCGCTGTTTGCCCTTTGCCATCGTGGTCATCAGCGAGGCGGAGGCGGTGGAAATTTCGCAGCCTTTGCCCTGAAAACTGATATCCTCGATGAGATCGCCGTTCATCTTCAGGTAGAGCGTGAATTCATCGCCACACAGCGGGTTCTTGCCCTGCGCCACAGTGGTGGCGTCGTCCATCACGCGGAAGTTGCGCGGACTGCGGCCGTGCTCATGGATGAGCTGCTGATAAAGATCTTCGAGGTCGTCGAACATCTTCAGTGTTCAATCAATTCTTCGAGGCGGTCCCAAATGAGCGCTTCGAGGTGTTCACGGACGGGTTCGATCGAGACGCGGTCGATGACCTCGCCAGCGAAGGCATGAGTCAACATGCGGCGGGCGCTGGTTTCGTCAATGCCGCGACTGCGACAATAGAAAATGGCTTCCTCGTTCAATTGCCCGACCGTGGCGCCGTGGGTGCATTTGACGTCGTCGGCGTAGATCTCCAACTGCGGCTTGGCGTTCACCGTGGCCTGGTCGGAAAGAAGAATGGCGCGGCTGCTTTGTTTTGCGTCGGTCTTCTGGGCGTCTTCGCGGACGAAGATCTTGCCGTTGAAAATGCCACGCGACTGATCACCGAGAATGCCGTGATAGAATTCATGGCTGTCGCAATGCGGCATCGCGTGATCGGCGAGGGTGTGGTGATCAACCAGTTGCTTGCCGCCGACGAGGTAAAGGCCGTTCAAGGTGCACTCAATGCCTTCGCCATTCATGACGAGATTGATGTTGTTGCGCGCGATGCGGGCGCCGGTGGAAATGGAGTGAGAGGTGAAGCGGCTGCTGCGGGCGAGCTGCGCCTGGATCGTCGCGACGTGAAACGACTCGTGGTTCATCTCCTGGAACTTGGTATGCTCGACGCTCGCGTTCTCGTCGATGCACACCTCGGTGAGCACATTGGCGAATACCGCCTGGTCGCCCGTGCTGTAGTAGCTCTCAATCACCTTCGCCTGGCTGTTCGGCTCGGCGATGATGAGGTTGCGGAGATTGGCGGTGTTGGTGTCGCCGTCGGTGGAAAGGAAGATCAGGTGAACGGGTTGTTCGAGGACCTTGCCCTTCGGGAGATAGATGAACGCGCCGTCCTGGACGAAGGCGGTGTTCAGGGCGGAGAAACCGCTTTCGTCCGTCTTCGCGTAGCGGGCGAGGTGTTGCTCGACGAGGTCACCGTGATGTTCAAGAGCCGCGGCGAAATTGGAAACGACGATGCCGTCGGGAATCTCCGGGATCGCCGAATGCGCATGGGAGAGATGGCCTTCAACGAAGACCAACCGGATGCCTTCGAGTCCTTTGAACTGAAATCTCCCGAGATCGATATTCGCGCTGGTCGGCTTGGTGGCCGGGATGAAGGAGAGATCCTGAATCGGCTTCACGTTGGTGAAGACCCACTCTTCCTGCTTCAGCGTCGGGAAGCCGAGTTCGGTGAAATGCGTGATGCCGCTGCGACGCAGGTCGGCGAGCCACGACGGGCTTTTCTCGGTGGCGTTGAACTCCTCGAAAGCGGAGAGATACGCGGCAAGTTCGCCGGAAGATTTTTGGTCGGTGGCGGTCATCAGGCGGCGACGGCTTCGCCCTGGGTGATCCAGTCGTAGCCTTTTTCTTCGAGTTCGAGGGCCAGTTCCTTGCCGCCGGACTTGATGATCCGGCCGTCCGAAAGCACGTGCACATAGTCGGGCACGATGTAGTCGAGCAGGCGCTGGTAGTGGGTGATGACGATCGCGCCGTTGTCGGGGCGTTTCAGTTTGTTGACGCCGTTGGCCACGGTCTTGAGCGCGTCGATGTCGAGACCGGAATCGGTTTCATCGAGGACGGCAAGCCTCGGATCGAGGACCGCCATCTGGAAGATCTCGTTGCGTTTCTTTTCACCGCCGGAGAATCCTTCGTTCACAGCGCGCTTCATCATGGCATCGGGGAGTTCGAGGAGCTTCATCTTCTCCTTCACCACAGAGAGGAAATCGACGGCGTCCATTTCTTCCTCGTTGCGGTGTTTGCGGAGTTCGTTGAAGGCGGCGCGGAGGAAGTAAGTGTTGTTCACGCCGGGGATCTCGACCGGGTATTGGAAGGCGAGGAAGAGGCCTTCACGGGCACGTTCTTCCGGGGCCATGTCGACGAGGTCCTGTCCCTGGTAAGTGACGGAACCGCCAGTGACGTCGTAGCCTTCGCGACCGGAGAGGACGTAGCCAAGCGTGCTTTTGCCGGAGCCATTGGGGCCCATGATGGCGTGCACTTCGCCCTCGTTGACGGTGAGGTTGATGCCTTTGAGGATATCCTTGCCGTTGATGGCGGCGGACAGGTCTTTGATTTCGATCAGGGTCTTGCTCATGCGATTTGGTCTGAAAAAGTTTCTCTGTGGTGGGGTCAGCCGACACTCCCCTCGAGGCTGACACCCAACAATTTTTGTGCTTCGACAGCGAATTCCATGGGGAGTTCACGGAAGACTTCCTTGCAGAAGCCGTTGACGATCATGTTGATGGCGTCCTGGGTTTCGATGCCGCGTTGGTTGAGGTAGAAGATCTGGTCTTCACCGACCTTCGAGGTGGACGCCTCGTGCTCGACCTGCCCGGTCGTGTTCTGAACGTCGATGTAGGGGAAGGTGTGGGCGCCGCACTTGTCGCCGATGAGAAGCGAATCGCATTGCGAGAAGTTGCGGGCGTTCTCGGCACCTTTCTTGATCGCGACCTGACCGCGGTAACTGTTCTGCCCTTTGCCGGCGCTGATGCCCTTGGAGATGATCGTGCTGCGGGTGTTTTTGCCGATGTGCACCATCTTGGTGCCGGTGTCGGCCTGCTGATAATTGTTGGTCAAGGCGACGGAGTAGAATTCGCCGACGGAGTTGTCGCCTTGCAGGATGCAGCTCGGGTATTTCCAAGTGATCGCGGAGCCGGTCTCGACCTGCGTCCAGGAGATCTTGGAGTTGTCGCCTTTGCAGATGCCGCGCTTGGTGACGAAGTTGTAGATGCCGCCCTTGCCGTTCTTGTCGCCGGGATACCAGTTCTGGACGGTGCTGTACTTCACCTCGGCTTTTTCGTGAGCGATGATTTCGACGACCGCAGCGTGCAGCTGGTTTTCGTCGCGCATCGGAGCGGTGCAGCCTTCGAGATAGCTCACGTAAGCGCCTTCCTCGGCGACGATAAGGGTGCGTTCGAATTGACCGGTATTTTCCGCATTGATGCGGAAATACGTGGAAAGCTCCATCGGGCAACGCACGCCCTTGGGGATGTAGCAGAAGGAACCATCGCTGAAGACGGCGGAGTTGAGCGCGGCGTAGTAATTGTCCGTGATCGGGACGACGGATCCGAGATGTTTGCGGATCAGCTCCGGGTGTTCCTTCACCGCCTCGGAAAAGGAACAGAAGATGATGCCGTGCTTCTCGAGTTCCGCTCGGAAGGTGGTGGCGACGGAGACGCTGTCGATCACCGCGTCGACAGCCACACCAGTGAGGCGCTTCTGTTCGTCGAGGGAGATGCCGAGCTTCTCAAAGGTCGCCCGCAACTCCGGGTCCACCTCGTCGAGGCTGTTGAGAACCTTTTTCTTCTTCGGCGCCGAGTAGTAACTGATGCTCTGGAAGTCGATCTCCGGATAATGGACGTTCGGCCATTTCGGCTCGGTCATCTTCTGCCACTGGCGGAAGGCTTTCAGACGCCATTCCAACAGAAACTCCGGTTCCTCCTTCTTTGCGGAAATCAGGCGGACGACGTCCTCGTTCAGACCGGGCGGCACGGTCTCGCTGTCGATGTCCGACACGAAGCCGTATTTGTAGTCCGACTGAACAAATTCTTCGATGGTGTCCAACGCTTCGCTCATAAAATCAGTGTTTCTTGGCCTTGGCCGTGCAATCGGGGCATTTGCCGTGAATGTTCGTTTCGATGCTCTGCATCTTGAAACCGCGGGGCATTCGGAAATCCGCATCCGCCGGCTCGATGGTCTGAAGGATGTCGTAAACGCTGCCGCAGTCGTCGCAGTAAAAGTGGGAGTGAGGCCGCATGTTGCAGCAGTAGCGCTTGGCGCCGCGGTCCATGTTCACCTGTTTGACCATGTCGCACTTCACCAGCGCATCGAGGCAGTTGTAAACGGTGGCCATCGAGATTTCCGGCATCGACTCCTTGGCCCGCAGGAAGACCTGGTCCGCGG
>JBMYQZ010000300.1:6587-6823 GCA_049601855.1 Limisphaerales bacterium
CATGACGCCGCTGCGGGGTCAAACGCAGGCCACTATGAGCCAAGGCTTCATCAAGGCCTTCTTCGTTTTCTTTGGGTGCAGACTTGGTTCTGGTCGCCATCGCGGCAGGGAAGTTAGCGCCGCGAACGGATCTGTCAATATTTAGAATTATTCTAAATTAAAAAGCTGTCTTCTGCGCCAACAGCGTCACCTGCTCAATTCTTGCGGCCCCGGCCACCGTTCTGTAAATTGTCACC
>JBMYQZ010000301.1:0-6823 GCA_049601855.1 Limisphaerales bacterium
CGGCAGGATGCCGGAAGGACGGAGCTGCGGTGCGCCGCGAACAACCCTCAGTTCCGAACGCACCCATGCGATCAAGAGCACGTGACTCGCGGCGAACTTCTCCTATAGTCCGCACCGCGCATGAAAAAGATCCTGTTCCTCTGTGTTTTGCTGGTGTCCGTCGCCCACGCGGCGAAACGTCCCAATCTGTTGTTCATCACCGTGGACGATATGAGTGCGGATTCCGTCGGTGCCTTCGGTTGCAAATTGGCCGGCACGACTCCGCACATAGACCGGCTTGCGGGGGAATCTTTGCGCTTTCAATACGCGCACGTGGTTGTGGGGAATTGCATGCCGTCACGCAACGTGATGCTTTCCGGTCGCTATCCGCACAACAACCGGGTGGAGGGCTTTTACCAGGTGAGAGACAAGAACTACCCAGTGTTGTGCGATCTGATGAAAGAGGCGGGTTACTTCACCGCCATCCGGGGGAAGGTAAGCCATTCAACGCCTTATCACCCCTACGAATGGGATCTCGTGTTGGAAGGGCATCCGAAGGACGTCGTTTCGTACGGGCAGTCCACGAAAGAGGGAATCGCGCAGGCAAAGGAAGCGGGTAAACCGTTTTGTTTGTTGGTCAACATTTCGGATCCTCACAAGCCCTTCTACGCGACGGGCAAGAAAGGCGAAAAGATCCCTGATCCCTATAAGCCTTCGCGAGAATTCACGGCTGATGAAGTGCCGGTGCCGGGGTTTCTGTTTGATCATCCGGATGTGCGGACGGAATTGGCGCAGTATTACTCGACCGTTCGCCGGGCTGATGATTGCGCGGGAGAGATTCTGCAAGCGCTGGAGGTGAGTGGAGCGGCAGACGATACGGTGATCTTTTTCCTGTCCGATCACGGGATGCCGCTGCCGTTCGCAAAGACCGCGGTTTGGCACCACAGCACGCACACACCGCTGTGCTGCTGCCGTGCGCGCGGTCATGCGCCTGAAGTGGCCGGGTGTCACCAAGCCGGGGTCGGTGGATCGTCGGCACATGGTTTCCGCTGTGGACATTTTGCCGACCTTTCTGGATGTGGCTGGGATCAACAAGCATCCGAATGGGATGGATGGACGCAGCTTCGAATCGCTGATTCGGGGAAAGAAGCAGTCGGGGCGTGACTTCATCTTAAAGGAATACAATGAGAATTCCGGTGCCGGCCGGCATCCGATGCGCAGCGTCCAATCGCGTCGCTTCTGTTATATCTACAGCCCTTGGTCCGATGGCGTGAACAAGTTCAAAACCGCCACGACCGGGACGATGTCCTATCGCGCGATGCAGAAGGTGGCGGCGACGAATGGGAGAATTGCTGCTCGCCTGAGATTGTTCGAGCACGGGGCTCCGGAAGAATTCTATGACGTGGAAAAGGATCCGGATTGCCTGCGTAACCTCATGGACGATCCGTCGGTTGCCGCGGAATTGAAACATCATCGCAAGGTCTTGCTGGATTGGATGAGATCAACCGGGGATCACTTGGAGAACGTCTATGCTCGGCGCAACGATGACCAACTTCGCGCCGAATATATGGTGCGGGTACAGGAGGAGGCCAACGAGCGACGTAAGCTTAGGCAGAAGAACCAGCCCAGTCGTCAGCGCAGCAATCGGCAACTGATCAAGATTGATTTGCCGCAGAAGATCAAGGCGGGAGAGAAGCTACTGGTGAAGATTCCGCACGCGTTTCCGAAACGACTGGGGGAGCAACAAGTGCACGTGACCTTGAAGGGAGGCCGGGGATTGAAACGAATTCATCGAGAAATCAAGTCGGCGGCCGGAACGGGCGTGTTGGAATTCGAGTTCGAACTGCCGCGGGATGTGCCCGACCAAGTGATCGGGGTGGCGGCGTTCGTGGGGAAGGATTACCAGAATAGTCTCCAGCACCTGGCCACGAAGGCGGTCAAAGTGGAATAGTGACCTCGGGTCGGGGTCGCAAGCCTAGTTCAACGCAGAATCATCTTCTCGCCGCACCTGCGCGGCCAGCTCTTCGCCCAACTCTATGGGTGATTCCAAGGGCATGGCGCCACCGGCTCGTCGCGGGATTTCCCCGGTGTAGGAGACCACCTGCATGTTGATCTGGTCATCGGAGACGTGAGCGAGCGCAGCCACCGGGGTGGAGCATCCGCCACCAAAGGCCCGGAGGAACGCCCTTTCGGCAATGACTGAGAGCAAGGTTTCGCGGTGAATCAACTTCGCGCAAACGGCTGCGATCCGATCGTCGTCCGCTCGGGTCTCAATTCCGATTGCGGCCTGGCCGACGGCCGGAAGCATGTCCCCGGTCTGCAAGGGAACGGCGCGGATGCCATCCGGAACACCTTCGCCCATCAACTCACCATTGGCGCCGATGCTGAAGCCCAGGCGTTTGAGTCCCGCCGCGGCGAGGAGTGTGCCAAAGAGTTTTTTGTCCTCGGCCACCTTGCGCAGTCGAGTGCCGACATTGCCGCGAATCTCCACGATCTGGAGGTCGTCCCGCTTTTCTTTGAGTTGCGAAGCGCGTCGGGTGCTGCTGGTGCCGATAATGGCTTCATCCGGGATGTCGAGGATCTCGGTAATTTTGCCGTGTTCGGCGCGGTGCACGAGAACGTCGCGGACGTCTTCCCGCTCCGTGACGCCGCCCAGGATGAGTCCCTCCGGAAGTTCGGTCGGCAAGTCCTTAAGACTGTGAACCGCGAAGTCGATCGTTCCATCGAGAAGTGCGACCTCAAGTTCCTTGGTAAACAAGCCCTTGGGTAGCGATTTGTCGGGATTCGCCAGCGAAGCAGTCTGCAGCTTGTCACCCGTCGTCTTGATGATTTGCAGGTCGAAGGTCTGATCTGGCACAGCTTCGCGGCACTGGGCGAGGATCATGTTGGCCTGCGCCAAGGCGAGCGCGCTGCCGCGGGTTCCGATGATTATTGGCTTTTCGTTTGCCACCGCCGTGGATTTGCCGGTTTTCGGATTCGAATGCAATCGCGGAATCGAAATAGAGAGCGTAAATTGATGCCATCTCATGGACGCGAACGAAGGCAAAATCGTCTTTGTCGGCTTGATGCCGCACGCGCCCGTGCTTATTCCGGAAGTGGGGCAGGGCCGGGAACGCGAAGCCGGACAGGTGGTCGATGCGATGGTGGAATTGAGTCGGCGGATGATGGAATGCCAACCAGATCGACTGGTTTTGATCTCGCCGCATTCGCCTCGTCAGCGGGGACGATTTGGAATTTGGATCGATCCCAGAATTGCGGGCGATCTCGGACGATTCCGGGCGCAGGAGGTGCAGATCAATGTACCCACGGATCTCACTTTCGCGGAGGCGCTGGGGAAAGAGGCTTGCTGGGAGATTCGTGGCGAAGCGTTGGATCATGGTGCATCGGTGCCGCTTTATTTCCTCACGAAGGGTGGCTGGGATGGCCCGACAACTCTCTTGAGTCTGAATTATCCTGGTGATGGCGGCTTGGTGGAACTGGGACGAGCGATCGCGGAGGTGACCGGGAAACTTGGTGGAACCACGGCGGTGATCGCCAGTGGTGACATGAGTCACGCCTTGATCCCGGGGGCGCCGTGCGGGTTCCAGCCGCGGGCCAAGGAATTCGATGCCCGGTTCGTCGAATTGATCAAGTCGAGGCACTACCAAGAAGTGCAGGCGATCGATCCAGTATTGCAGGAACTGGCGTCCGAGGACGTGGTGGATTCCACTGTGATCGGAGCGGCGTCCGTGGATTGGGCGGCGTCCGGGGCGGAGTTCCTCGCGTATCAATGTCCGTTCGGGGTTGGCTATTCCGTGGCGGTGTTATTTGCCGATGAGTAATCCTGGAGAAATCTTACCGGCTGTTGCGCGTGATTGGGTGGGAACGCATTTTGGTTTTGATTCTTCAGTCGAGATTTCGCAGGACGAAGGTTACCTGGCGAAACCGGCCGGCGTGTTCGTGACCATTCGCACGCGGGGCGGGGAACTGCGGGGTTGTCGCGGAACGATCAACTCCACCTGCGACAATGTCATCGAAGAGACGCGACAGATGGCACTTTCATCCGCCTTGGAAGATACGCGCTTCGAACCGGTGCGAGTGCATGAATTGGAGAATCTGACGTACGAAGTCAGCGTGTTGCATGAACCAGAGCCGGCTGAGTCATTGGCGGAGTTCGATCCTTTTCGGTACGGGATTATCGTGCGCGATCGAAATGGGCGTCGGGCTCTCATGCTCCCCAATGTGGACGGCTTGGATACGGTGCAAAGGCAATACGATGCGACCTGTCGCAAGGGCGGTATCGATCCGCAGGGACCGGTGGAGCTGGAGCGCTTCCAAGTCGATAAGTTCGTGGAAACATGATGGCGGAATTGCATCCCGGTCGTTGGTGGAAACCGCTGTCGGACGGTCGGATCCAGTGCGAGTTGTGTCCACGAGATTGCAAACTCTCGGAGGGACAACGCGGCTTTTGTTTCGTGCGGCAGAATGTCGGTGGGGAAATGAAGCTGACGACCTACGGCCGGAGCAGCGGCTTTTGCATCGATCCCATTGAGAAGAAGCCGCTGAATCACTTTTATCCAGGCACGAGCATTCTCTCGTTTGGCACGGCTGGCTGTAACCTGGGTTGTCGCTTCTGTCAGAACTGGGGCATCAGCAAATCCCGTGAGATGGATCGTTTGATGGATCAGGCCTCGCCCGAACAGATCGCGGCGGCGGCCAAGCAGCATGGCTGTGAATCAGTGGCGTTTACCTACAACGATCCGACGATCTTTGCGGAATACGCCATCGGCATTGCTCAGGCTTGTCACGAGGTCGGGGTGAAGACCGTGGCGGTGACGGCCGGCTACATCACCGATCTGGCGCGACCGGATTTCTATCAGCACATGGACGCAGCGAATGTCGACCTGAAGGCCTTCAGCGATCGTTTTTATCGCAAAGTCTGTTTTGGCCAGATGGAACCAGTGCTCGAAACGCTGAAGTATCTTCGTCACGAGACGGACGTCTGGTTCGAGGTCACCACCTTGCTGATCCCGGATGAGAACGACAGCGAGACTGAACTACACGAAGCAGCCGAGTGGTTTGCCGAGCATCTTGGTGCGGACGTTCCCTGGCACTTCTCCGCGTTTCATCCCGACTTCAAGATGTTGGATAAGGAGAGAACACCCGAGCGGACGTTGCGCCGTGCGAGGGAGATTGCACGTGGGAAGGGGATTCATCACGTTTACACGGGTAACGTGCATGATTCGAAGGGTGGATCGACCTAGTGTCCGAATTGTAGCGAATTGTTGATTGAGCGCGATTGGTACGATCTCGGAGAGTATCGACTTGACCGAAATTTATGTGCCGGATGTGGCGAGGAAATCGCCGGGAGATTTGGCGAAGTGGCCGGACGATGGGGGAGACAACGAAAGCCCATCCGGATCAGTTGATCAGCGGTGACCCTTCTTCCTGTTGGACCGAACGGTTACTTGTGTCCCCGGCGGCTTGTCCTTGATCCATTCGATGAATTTCGCGATCTCGTCGTGAGCCTTGAGCGACTCCAGGGTGTTGTAATCGCGTTCCAACTGCTTCTCCGTCAATACGGCGTGAACCTGTTTGTGGCAGGGGCGACAAAAGAGCGCCAGACGGGTGCGGACCTCGGTGCGATCAAAGGTCTTCTTGTTCTTCTTGTTGGCGTGGCGCGTGCGCGGGATCAGGTGGTGTTTGGTGACTTCCTCCACCGAACGACCGCAGAGCTCGCATTGGTAGTCGCCGGTCATACCTGTTCAAAGTGCCGGCGCGCCGAGGGGGATCTGCGCCTTGGTGCCGGCCTGCTTGTTGATGGCGATTACCTGTTGGCGGCGCGATTCCACGAACTTCAAAAACACTGGTCCGAATCGAGGGTTCGCGACGCCGGGGGCATCGGGAGTCCTCTTCGTACCTTGTGCCAGAGAAGTCTGCGCCATCAGCAGCAAGCTTCCCACCATTGAAATCACCGTCCTTGTCATACCTTCAGTGTCGCAGTGGCGGGGATGATGTCAACGGACGCTTAGCGGAAGGGTGTGTTCGTAAGTGAGGGTTGGATCGCGCCGAAGTCCGGTCCTTCCGGCATCTTGCCGGGAGTTCCAACTGCAGCATTCGCACCAGACTGGTGCGTAGCATCTGCTGGCAGGGTTCGGTCCCGCCAACACGGGCCATGCGCAATTGCTCCCGGCAGGATGCCGGAAGGACGGAGCTGCGGTGCGCCGCGAACAACCCTCAGTTCCAGACGCACCCTTAGCGGAATCGTTCCTTGGATTCGGCGATCTTCGTTGCGATGCGATCAATGGCGAGTTTGGTGGAGTCGCCGGACTGGGTGTGGTTGTTGACAATGATGGAGAAGGCAAACTTCTGGCCTCCTCGGTTGGTGACGTAAGCGGAGAGAGCCTTGGCGCCATTGAGGCTGCCGGTCTTGCCGTGGAGGTTGTTGGCGGCGGCGGTGTTCTTCATGCGGCTGGAGAGCGTGCCATCACGGCCGGCGATCGTGAGGGTGGACGCAAACTCCTTGGCACGAGGATGCGTGCTCATGTGCTGCAGGAGCTTGGTCAAGGCATTGGGCGAAAGGAGGGTGCGGCGAGATAGACCGGAGCCTTCTTCCATCCGAACTTCGTCTGCCTTGATGTCGATTTGCTCCACGAAGCGGTCCAAATCGGCAATCGCGGCCTCCTCGGTGTTCTTGCCCGGCAAGGGAGACTTGATTCCGGCCTGCAAAAGTAACAGTTGGGCATAGAGATTTTGCGAATCCTTCATCATCACACGCGTAATTTCGAGGAGGGTAGGCGAGGCAATGGAGGCGATGTGAACGAGCTTTGCTGGGCGTGGATCCAGCATGCGTTCAGGGTGGTTG
>JBMYQZ010000302.1:0-6800 GCA_049601855.1 Limisphaerales bacterium
ACCTTGGCCTCCATCTATGACTGGTTGTGTTGAACGGTTTTCGAACACACCCTAGATGGAGCTGAATCTCGGACCCTGGCAGAAGTTCGAACCCTTCTCAGTGGATCAAATCGGAATTTTGCGCAGATCCGGCAAATCGCTCTCGATGCCGGGTCAACTGGAATCGCGATCGTAAGGGAACTGATTCTGGCTGATAATTATCGTGAGTTCCGCCGCGGCATGGAGGTGCTGGGTTATGGGTTTCGCTACGATCGCACGGACGCCACCGCTGCGTTCGTGACCGAGTTGTTACCGACTTGTGAATTGATCCTGCGTGGTGACTCCGCGTCTCGGAAAGCATTCGCGATCTATCAGATTGGGAATCTGGGATCGACCGCCGTTCCGTTGCTAACGGATCTCTTGGCGGTTGCGGGTGATGCGAATGCCTTTCCTCCAGCATTCGCAGCGGGGCGACGGATGGCGGTTCAATCCGTGGGGCAGATCGGGGCTGAGGCTGATCGATGTCTTCCCGTTCTAGTGACGGCCTTGGACGATCCGGAACTGGTGGAGGCTGCCATCCGTGCAATTGGCCGCTTCGAACGCTTGGCGGTTCGACTACGGCCGCGATTGAAAGCCTTCGCCATCGGCAAGGACTTGAAGCTGGCAACCGCGGCGAAGGAAGCGTTGGAACAGATCGATCTTCCAGCTCGTCCGGAAGCTGGAATGAAGGCTCCTAGGTTCTCGGTTCCACGCCTGTCGGGCGAGGGGACGATTTCGTCAAAGGTTCATGATGGCCGCTGGGTGTACATTGATGTTTGGGCGACAATCTGCGCTCCCTGTCATCCTGTGTTGGATCAACTCAACGTCGCCGTTGGCGGATTGAGCACGGAGCAGCGCGGTCGCCTGACGGTGATCGCCATCAGCCTCGATATTTCCGCGAACAAAGCGCGCCGGACTGTCCAATCGCGCCGCTGGGGCAACGTTGAACACGGATGGAGCAATCCGGGGAATAGTCTGATGAAAGATTTTCGGATTGGTCCCATTCCTGACGGGTTGTTGATTAATCCCACCGGCAAGATTGTCTGGCGCGGCAATCCCTACGGCAAAGACATGAGCGCATTCTTTGCCGGTCATCTTGATTGAAATCGGTCTCCTCCGCTACATTGTCGCCGCGACTGGTTCGGGCGACAAGGCTTGGATCTCCTACTTACTTGACTCATGCATCCGAAACTCAAAGACGCCGTAGAACTGGGCGAAGACAAGGTGATCAACCCGCACGGACTCTCGGTCGCAGGCGAGGCTGATGAACCGGTCTTGGTCATCTTGGCAGCTGGCAAGGGGACCCGCTTCGGTGCGCGTCCGAAATGCGTGCAAAAGGTGGGAGGCAAGCCCTTGGCTCGCAACACGGTGGAGTCGTTCCAACACGTTGCCTCCAATCGAAGTGTCTGCCTGGTGCATCATTTGGCCGAGGAAGTGATGGCCGGTGTGGGCGAGGATGTGGTTTTTGTTCGCTCGGACAATCCCACTGCCGGCACGGCTTTCGCCACGTTCGAAGCGTTCTGCGTGAGTGAATTGCGGGAGCGTGATCCGTTGCTGGTTATCACGATGGGGGACCGCATTGTTCCTGCAGCCACGTTTGAGAAACTTCTGTCGACGCATCACGAAGGCTCGGAGGCGCAATTGACCATGTTGACCGCGGAATACCGTCCGCCGCGGAACGGCGGCAAGGGGCGCATCGTGCGAGATGACGACGGGAAGATCACGGAGGTCATCGAGGAAAAGGATATTCGCCGAATTTCCGACGACGAACGACGGGACGGACTTTTGGCCATCACCGAGGGTAACTGCCCGCTCTATGTGATCCGCGCGCGGCTGTTGATGGATCTTCTGGGCGATCTCACCAATGACAATGCCCAAGGGCAGTATTACCTCACCGATATCGTTACGGACATCGTCGCGACTGGTGGTGAAATCCGGACGGTTACCACCACGCCGAACAATCCGGATTATCAGCTCCTTTGCTCTGACGTGACGCGGCCTCCTGATTTGCGTGATCTCGATCAACTCTTTGCGGCTACCGATGAGTCCCTGTTCGCCCCCCGTGACGAACTCGCCCTCGCTGCTCACTCGATTCACGCCGGACGCCCGTCCGAACAGGTCGCCTCCAGCGCCAATCAATTGCGGCAACTCGTCGAACGTGTGTCCAAGGAGAAACTTGGTTTTCGAGCCGATCGGCCGATCGGAATCGGGGTTTCCGGTGGCCGTTTACGCATCGCCTTCATGCATCCGGACATGGTTCGTTTCTACGGGCCGGCATGGCAGATGCCCATTGGTGCTGGCAGCGCGAACGGCAAGGAACAGATCGTGATGCTTTCCCAGCCCGAATCGGACGCGTCCATTCACCTGCATCCCACCGGCCCCAAATACCAGGAAAGCCAGAGTTCGATACCCGTCGACGATGAGTTCATGTTTCCCGGCGAGGAAATCAGCGACGCGGCATCCTATGAAGGATTCGGTACCCGAATGAGCGAACGGATCTTGCAGCAGTTGGGATACCAACGCGACGGCGATTCGAAACTCATCCGCAACAATATGCGCCGCCCCTTTTCACTGGTCGGCAACGCCTTGGCGTCCATTCGCACCGTGCGCGATGGCTACAGCGCCACCCAGGTGCAAAGCCAGCTCGGTCGAAATCTTTTCGGCGGTGCCCGTTTTGCCTCGATCGGTAGTCTGCCGGAAGGCGGCTTCTCGAGCTCTTCCGCCGTGACCGTTGCGACCCTGAATTCCCTCAACGCACTCTACGCTCTCAGCCTATCCGCGGAACGCCTGGTGAATCTCGCTTGCCAGTCCGAATACGGCACTGGCGTCCGGGCTGGTTCACTCGATCAGGCCACCGAGCAGAAAGGCGAGCATGGTCTCGGCACTTTGGTGTCCTCCAATCCCCGCGACGGTTATCCCGTGTTGGGACACTTTGGTATTCCCGCTGATCGCATTCGCATCCTTTACCCCTACACCGTGGAGCGGGACAGCAAATCCTGGCGTTGGTACGGTGGCATGTTTGCCCAAAGCGTCGACTCCGAACTCCCCACCACCGGGGAGATTCGCAAACTTACCGGGAAAGCCGCGGAAATCTGTGCACTGCTCACCCGCCTGCCGTTGGATCAGGACTATTTTCAGGAACTGGAGGAAGAACTCACCACCGACGGCTTTCTCAGCCCCGCCAAGAACCGCTGGGTGATCAAGGTGCTCAAGGGAATCCCCCTGCTGATTTCACGCGAAGAGCTCCAGCAACGCATTGGCGAGCAACGGGAATGGTACGCGGCTCAATTGACTGCTGTTGAAGAGCTGGACGAGATATCGGCGCAAAGAATCGCGGACAAGACCATCGCTGCACTTTTCGAAGGCTGGCGTGAGCCCGTGTTGCAACGCACCACCGCCACCGGCGAAGTCGTGACCGAGCGAGGAGTCCCCTTGCGTGCCATCCTTGCCTATCTCTTCGGCGAGGTGACCAAGAACTTCTACCTCATTCGTCATCCCGAGCAGTGGACTGCTTACGTCACCCGTTCCCAGTGGGGGGACCGCTGTTTCGAGATCGACCATGATCTTCTCCCCGGTCGTGCCGCGATGATGCGTCAGTTGGATTGGGAGCTGGAATCCACCGGTTACGCCCGCCTCGAACTCTGGTTGAAAAAGTTTCAAGCCCAGCCGGTGAACTACAATGCTGGTTTGGAGGATGAAGAATTGGATGACCTTGATCTTCGCGCCATGCGCGGTTCCAACTTCTTCCGTGGCCTTGCCCTCATTGATCTGGCCGAAGCGATGCTCGCCCGCGCCTTCGGCGAACGGGCCACCGCCGTCCGTGTCAACGCGGCCGGGCAAGGCGACTTCTTCCAGGTCCACGTCGATCGGGACGAAGTGGATCCGGAAGATGTGAAGGACTTCCTTCGTGCGGCGTTCTACCGCCGTTTCGATATCACCCCCACCGATCGCGAATTCGTCGAACTCCACTCTGGCGGAGGTGCTACTGGCATCCGCCTCAGCCGTTTCGATCAACTCCCTCGTCTGATCGAGATGTTGTAGACCATTGGATGTGATGAGCTCGGCGCAGCGATTTGGCTTCTTCTGTTCGGCCTCTTTGATGGTTGCTATTCCGCCGTTTTCCGCCCACGGCGCGGCTCGTTTCGCCAACGGCTTCTACGAGACGACCAACGATTCGAACGCGAGGCAGATCGTCGATGTTGCCGGGGAAAAGTGGCGGGTAGGTCCAAGATTGGTGGCAACCAATCGCTTTGTTGAGATCGTTTCGCGGGACAATTGGAACGATCATTTTCAGTTGAGTGTCTGTTTGCCGAAGAAGGGTGGGGGCTCGATTCCAAAGTTGAGAAAAGCCGCGAGAATCGTGTTTCCCCACAATGGTGAAGGATGGGACGTGCTGCTGAATGTTGATGACGAGTGGTTCGCTTTGGAGTTTCTAAACTGTGACATCGAGGGTGCGGTAGGCACTTGGGCGACGGTGAATGGGCGAAAACGGGCGAAGCGGATTGCCAAGTGTTTCGCTCTCAATCCTTATCTACGTCGACATCCAGGGCATCGGATCGCAGTGAAATTTGAGCCGGTGACAAACTCAGTGCCGTTGGGGATCCCGATCAAGGTGAGGATGACTCTCCGCAACGTGGGCACCAATCCTGTTCATTTCCATCGAGGAGTGCACCGCGATACAGAATGTCGCTATTCCTTCATGGTTTCCAGGGACGGGGAAACCCTCGGCGAAACGCCGCGACTCGGATTCGGAGGCATCGAAGTGACCAAACGCCTCGAACCGGCCGCAGAATTTACGGAAGAAGTCGAACTCGACGATTGGTTTCGGTTTCACCGTCCTGGTAGCTACTCCGTGAAATGTCTCTACGATTTGCTGCTACTTGATCCGGCAAATCCCGATCGAGTGATCTGGACAGATTTGTTGGGCGGTGAACTCACTTTTGAGATTGTTGGACCATGAAGATGGGCGGGGAAGACACGACGGATGATCAGCGGCAGGCCTTGGCAGCATTGCGGGATGAACTCTGCGGCCATGCGTCCGAGCTGGTCGCAGGAGCGGAGTCGGAAATCGAAGACCGCGGTGGTGGCTACCATATCCTGCACATTCGCTCCGGGGATCGTGCTTGCGTCATCGAGTCGGGTTCCGGGCAATTCATCTATTCGGCATTCACCTGGGACGATCGACCGTTGTTTGCAAATCAGTTTGAGGACTGCAAACCGCTGGCCGTCCTGCTGCAACGTTGGGTGGTCGATCGCGCAATGCCGTCGGATATTCGCAAGGAGTTTCCAGACATCGAGTTGGATCCGTTGGCCGACTACTACGAGCGTGGCGTCCCGTTGGAAGGAGAGTTCATGCGGAGTTGGGATGCCATGGAGATGTTCTTCAAGGAAGACGGTGGGGACCACTTCGAACCGGCCCGTGCCTTCATCAGGGCCATGCGCGACGCCGGTTACGATCGCCGACTGCGCGCCGGCCAATCGATGTCCATCATGGGGCTTTCCCGTTCGCGCGATCAGGGACTTCGTGATGATCAGCCACGGATTTGGTTCGGTTTCAATCGTGCGGACATGGATGTGGATGCCAACTTCGAACCCGGCGGGCTCAAAGGGCATGCCATCAAGCTTACGGCCGAAGTGAGAAGTTTGCTCGATGCACTCGCCAATCTGGCCCTCGAATAGACTCATGCCAGGCATTCGCGTCATCTGTCGTAATCCCGATTGCATGCGCTCGGCTGAGTTCATGGCCTCACTTGCGGGTGTGAATGCTCGTTGTCTCCATTGTGGCGAAGATCTCGTCGTGCCGCACGGAACCCGGATCAATGGACTGCTGCTGAATCGCTTCGGTTTGCTGAAGCTGGTCGGGACCGGCGCCATGGGGAAGGTGTATGAAAGCCTCGATATCGAGACCCGCCAACGGGTGGCGGTGAAGGTGTTGGACCCCGAACTTTGCCATGACCGCGTAGTCAAGGGGCGATTCGAACGCGAGGCGGAAGTGGCCATGCGATTGCGCCATCCGCACATCGTCGAAGCTTACGAAGCCGGCGAAGACCAAAAGCGCGCTTACATCGCGATGGAATTCATGGACGGTGAAAACGTGGAGCGAAAACTGCGCCGAAAACGTCGGCTGCCGGTTGCCGATGTTCTTGCCATCGGTGCCTCGGTGATCAGCGCGCTGGCTCATGCAAAGGAACACGGGATCATTCATCGCGACGTCAAACCGGCCAACATCCTTACCGATAGCACGGGCCGCGTGAAACTGGCAGACCTCGGACTCGTCCGCGTCGAGGATTCCGAAACCATTCTGACCCTCTCCAATCTCGAGATGGGCACTCCCCTCTACATGTCGCCTGAGCAGGCGCGAGATCCGCGATCGGCCGATCATCGCTCCGATATCTACTCACTCGGCGTGATGCTGCTCTACCTCTCCACCGGCGAACATCCGTTCCGCCGCCGATCTGTCCTGGAAGTCGCTCTGGCCCATCGCAATGATCCGATTCCTTCGGGACGAGACCTCGGTACGGAACTTCCGACCGGTTTCGATGCGCTGGTCCAGAAGATGGCCGCCAAACATCCCGAGGCACGCTTCCAGGACTACGACACGCTGGAAAGCACTCTCCACGACCTTCACGCGAAACTCTGACCAGCTGTTTCTCGAGGGGAGCGCCCTATCGCTCCTCATTGGAACCGTGAGAGGATGCAATCTGAATTCTTGTTAGATGAGCCAATTTCCTAGAGAGTCTGCGCGCCGCGGAGCCAGATCCGGCAACGGCAGGGTTTCGAAC
>JBMYQZ010000303.1:0-6782 GCA_049601855.1 Limisphaerales bacterium
TGGCCTCCATCTATGACTGGTTGTGTTGAACGGTTTTCGAACACACCCTAGTGACTCTCAACACCGCCGCCGAATCGATGGACGGCGACATGGTGATCTCGTTCGGGGACATTCTTTTCCGCCGCTACATTCTCAGCAGCCTGCTCGATCTGGAGGATGACATCGCGATTGCCGTGGACGGCGAATGGTCGCAACGCAACGGCAACCGCCTTGGCTTCCAAGACCTCGTCCAGGCCAGCAGCCCGCATTCCCTCGGCTACACCACCGAGGAAGTCTGGCTCCAGAAGATGGCGCCCGAATTCGCGGACGAAGTCCAAGGCGAATGGATCGGCCTGATGCGTTGCTCTGAATCCGGCACGGCCACGATCAAGAGCGCCGTGGCGCAACTGTCGGAACGCGAAGATTTCGACCAACTTCACCTCTTCGACTTGTTCAATCACCTCATCGAACAAGGCCACAAGATCCGCGTTCTCTACATCACCGGCCACTGGCTCGACGTCGACAACCTCGACGACCTCGCCAAGGCCCAATCCTTCCAAACCGCCTGAGCGCGGCGTTTGCTTGAAGCAGGAAGCCTGAGCGAGCAGCCTTCGGCCCGTAGCAAATGATTGAAGCCTCCCAATTCATCGAGCACATCCGAACTCTGGGGTACTCCCAGTACTCCGGAGTCCCCTGCTCCTTCCTGAAACCCTTCATCAACTACGTCATCGACGACCCGACGCTTGATTACCTCGGCGCCGCCAGCGAAGGCGAAGCCATCGGCATCACCATGGGCGCCTATCTCGCAGAGCGTAAGACCGTGACCATGTGCCAGAACTCCGGTCTCGGAAACATGGTCAATCCATTGACCTCGCTAAATTACCCTTTCCAAATCCCCACCCTGCTCATCACCACCTGGCGAGGCCAACCCGGGGTGAAAGACGAACCCCAACACGAGCAGATGGGCCGCATCACCAAAGACGTCCTCGACGCCATCGAAATCCCTTCGCGCCCGTTCCCGACGGAGGAAAGCGAGATCGCGGCAGTAATGAACGAAGCCGAGGAATACATGCAGGGGAATAACCGCCCCTTCGCCTTGATCATGGCCAAGGACTCCGTTGCTCCGCACAAACTCCGAAGCACACCCAATCCACAATCTATCACCTGCGATACTCGGTTCGACGCCTTCGGCAAGGTCGCCGATCGTCACACCCGCACCGACGCCCTCAACGCCATCCTGGAGAATCTCAACGGTGACGAAGCCATCATCGCCACCACTGGCAAGACCGGCCGCGAACTCTTCACCATCGCTGATCGCGAGAACCACATCTACATCGTCGGCGGCATGGGCACGGCCTCCGGCATCGGACTCGGCATCGCGCACTCCCGCCCCGATCAACCAGTCGTCGTCCTCGACGGCGACGGCGCCGCGCTGATGAAAATGGGCGCGCTCGCCACCGTCGGCTACTACCAGCCGAAGAATCTGATCCACATCATCCTCGACAACGAACAACACGATTCCACCGGTGGCCAACAAACGGTCTCCGGCACGACCCAGTTCGCCCAGATCGCTGCTGCCTGCAACTACCGCCGCGCCATCGCCACCGACAACCCCGCAGATCTTCCCGGCATCATCAAGGGCATCCGCGCGCAAGAAGGCCCCAGCCTGCTACATCTGAAGATTCGCCCCGGCTCCCCATCCGAACTCGGCCGCCCCACGGTGAAGCCGCACCAGGTAAAGGAGCGATTCATGCAATTCCTCAACCACAACCAATGAAAAAACTCTTTACCCCCGGCCCGCTCAACACCTCCGACACCGTGAAGCAATCCATGCTTCACGACCTTGGCTCCCGCGACGAAGCCTTTGTCCGGGTCGTCCAGGACATCCGAGAACAACTCCTCAAACTTGGCAACGTCAGCCAGGACAAGGGTTACGAGACCATCCCGATGCAAGGCAGCGGCACCTTTGGGATCGAAGCCACCATTGGATCAGGCATCCATCGTGGCGGCAAATTGCTCGTCATCATCAATGGCGCCTACGGTGAGCGGATTCTCAAGATCGCCGAACGCCTGAACATTGAGACCGAAGCCATCCGTTGTCCTGAGAATGAACTGCCTGACACGCAGCTTCTCCACGACACCCTGCAGGACGACGCGTCCATCACCGACATCGCGATGTGTCATTGCGAAACCACCGGCGGCATCCTCAATCCGGTCGAAGAGGTCGGCGCCATAGTCCACGAATTCGGTCGCACTTTCATCGTCGACGCCATGAGCAGCTTCGGCGGTATTCCGCTCGACATTGACGCCGCTCACATCGACTACCTCATCTCCTCCAGCAACAAGTGTATTGAAGGCGTCCCCGGATTCTCGTTCGTGATCGCCAACCGCGAAACGCTCCTGGCGTCCAAAGGCTCCGCGCGCAGCATCAGTCTCGATCTCCTCGCCCAGTGGGAAGGACTGGAGAAAAACGGACAGTTCCGTTTTACCCCACCAACCCACACCATGCTCGCCTTTCACCAAGCCCTCACTGAACTGGATACCGAAGGCGGCGTCATCGCCCGACACAAGCGCTACCAACGCAACCATGCCGCATTGATCTCCGGCATGCGCAAACTTGGCTTCCGCGAATACGTTCCGAGTGAGTTTCAGAGCCCGATCATCACCACCTTTCACTACCCCGAAGACCCCGCCTTCCAATTCGAAGAGTTTTACGAAGCCCTCTCCGCAAAAGGCCACGTCATCTACCCCGGCAAACTCACCGAAGTCGAATGCTTCCGCATCGGCAACATCGGCGCATTGCAAAGCGAAGACATCGAGTCGCTCCTCACTGCGATCGGCGAAACTGTCGTCGAACAAAAATTCAACGTCTAACCAAGACTCACTCATCCCCGAAATGGAGGGGCGAGCTTGCGAGTCCGCGCCACAACGTTCATTCTCCCGGAACGTGAACCCCTTTCGCATCTTCGGCCTCGGCACCATCGTCGTTGACCATCAGGTCATCCTCGATCGTCTCCCCGAAGCGGACGCCAAGGGCGAAGTCATCGACGATCGTTACCAAGTTGGCGGACCGGTCCCCACCGCGCTCTGCCTCCTGCGAAAATTCGGCTGTGAAGCCACCTTCCAAGGCAAATGGGCCAAGGACAAATTCGGCGAAATGATCGAGTCCGATCTCGCCAACGAAGGTATCAACTTCAGCACGCCATCCCGCCAAGCCGACAGCAAGACTGGCTTCGCACACGTCTGGGTCGAACAAGGCACGGGTCGTCGCTCCATCGCCGGTTACCGTGGCAGCCACCAGATCGAGGAACGCGAAGTCAAAGCCAACCTCCTCGCCGGTCACCAGGCCCTGCACCTCGACGGTTGGTCCACCGACGCCGCCATCAAAGCCGCCCGCCACATGCGCGCGCAGAACGGCGTCGTCTTCATGGACCTCGGCTCCCCAAAACCCCACCTGTCCAAACTGCTCGCCCACGTCGATTCCGTGAACTGCCCGATCAACCTGTTTCATCGCCTTTACGAAACCGATGACCCAGAACGCGGCGCGAAGGAACTGATGAAACACGGCCCCATGCAGGTCACCGTCACCGAAGGCGAAAACGGCGCCTGGATCTTCCAATCCGGCCACCCCGGCATCCATCAACCCGCCTTCCAAATCGAAGCTCTCGACACCAACGGCGCCGGCGACACCTTCACTGGCGCGATGATCTACGCCACCATGCAAGGCTGGCCGGCGAAAGACCGGATTCAGTTTGCCAACGGCGCCGCAGCCTTGAAGTGCACGAAGATGGGCAATCGTGACGCACTGCCATCTCTGGAAGCTGTCGAACGTTTCATGAATTCGTAGGCGTGCCTCGTTGCGTAATTGGTCTCGATTCACCGAATTCACATCCCGGTGCAATCACATTTCATCATTGCGATTAGCACAGTAGCAGCCTTTCATTCGGCAGTTCTCATATACTCATGCCAAACACCAATCGTCGTCGTTTCCTACAGACCACCGCAACCGCCGCCGGAGCTTTTGCGCTGCCGAGTTTCGCCATCGGCAAGCCCGGTGAATCCGCCAACAACAAGATCAACTGCGCTGTCATCGGAGCTGGTGGCATGGGCGGATACGCGGTCAGCCAGTCGCTTCGCGAAAACCTGGTCGCCATCGCCGATGTCGATGATTCGCGTGCCGGCCGCGCGTTTCAGCGCTCTCCCAACGCCAAGCGTTTCAAGGATTTCCGCAGGATGCTGGACAAGCACGAGAAGGAAATCGACTGCGTGCTCATCTCCACCCCGGATCACACACATTTCGCCGCCGCCATGGATGCGATGCAGCGGGGCAAACATGTCTTCGTGCAAAAGCCGCTCGCCCACAATATCTGGCAGGTTCGCACCTTGCAGAAAGCCGCGCGCAAGTACGGCGTGCAGACGCAGATGGGCAATCAGGGCCACACTTTCGACGGCATGTATCGCATCAAGGAATGGGTGGACGCCGGCATTGTCGGCGACGTGAAGGAAGTGGTTACCTGGACCAATCGACCGTGCGCCCCATGGTTTATTGCGCCGAAGCAATTCCCGATTTCCGCGGAGAAGGCGCCGGCGGATGTCGCTTGGGATCTTTGGCAGGGACCGGTCAAGCACCGGTCCTTCAGCCGCGAGTTCGTCCCCACGAAATGGCGCAGCTGGTGGGATTATGGTTGCGGAGCGCTTGGCGACATTGGTTGTCACACCTTTGATGCCCCGTTCTATGTGCTTGGTCTCGGCATGCCAACGAAGGTCACCGTCGAGCGCGAGGAACCGCCTGGCCCCGGTTTCATTCCAATGAAATCCGTCGTCACCTATCACTTCCCCAAACGCGGCGACAAACCGGCCGTGAAGATGAATTGGATCGAAGCCGGCTACGATGTTCCCAAGCCCAAGCGCTGGGACACGGGCCGCGCCATCCCGACCAAGGGCGGCATGTACATGGAAGGCTCCAAGAACACGCTCTTCCACGAAGGCATGCGCCCGACCAAGCCGGTGATCACCCCGGACGAACGAATGAAGGAAGTCCTGCCGGAGATCAACAAGATCGCCAAGACCGAGAAACTCGGCTCCGGTCCGATCGAGGAACTATTCCGCGCGATCAAGGGTGAGATCAAGGCTCCGGGGTCGAACTTTGACTACGCCGTGCCGTTGACCGAAGTCGTGCTCCTGGGCGCGCTCGCGCAGCGCACGGGTGAGACGGTTCGTTGGGACGCCAAAAAGATGAAGGTGACGGGACATCCGGAACTCGACGCGTTGATCAACGAGCCGCAATCAAACGGCTTCGAATACGGGAAAGATCTGTGGCAGCAAGCATGATCTTCCGTGCCATCGCCGCCCTGTTGACCGGCGGTCTGCTGCTGGTCTCGGTCGTCGATTCCCCTGCCCCGCCATTCCCGAAGGGCGGCGGCGGGCGTAGGGGCCCGGGTGGACCAGGTGGAGGAAGACCCGGTGGCGGTGGTCTGCCATTCAACCCCGCAAGCCAAACGCAACAGCAACTGCCCACCGCTCAGATTCAGCAGTTGACGAGCGCGTTCAATCAGACCGATCGCAACCGCGACGGCCGCATGACCCAACCGGAGTTCGGCAACCTCATGCAGAACAGCGTCATGAAGCAGTTCACCCAGAAACTTCCCAACGTCGGAGGGAATCAGCAACAGATGATCAGCTAATTGTTTCAGCAGATCTCCGGCGGCAAGGGGAGTTTTGACGTTAACCAGTTGCTCGGATTCGCCGGTCAGTTGATGCAGATGAAAGGTCCGGCCTCGGCCATGCCGCGGCAACGGCAGAGGCAACAGTCGTTATTCGATCGTCTGCCCAAGCCTCCCATCAGCTTGCCGTTCGGTCCCAGCTCCAGCGCGGCTAATCCCGCTTCCGGCACCACGCCGACCCATGGTACGACCTCAGGCAGCACGACGAACACGGTCCTGCAGATGAATCTCAACGAGGCAATGGATCAGGGTTACGTCACCGCGCGCTTTGGCAACAACACACGCAGCGTGGGAACCACCATGCTACTCCGCCTCTTCACCACTGAAAAATCCGCGGACAAGAAACTCACCGTTCACCTCAACCCGGGCAACCGGATCATTCCGAAGAATCGCATCTACACTCCCGTGCGCGTGCTGTCCTTCGATGCCACGCATCCAAAATCCTTTACCATCGGCCGTTCAGGTGCGAGCTACTGGCCGATCCGAGTGTCGCGTGAAAAGGGAGATGGGCGAGTGCCACAAGGCTACGTCGAGTTTCGGATCGTGGAGTAAGAGCGCTCCAGGCTGGATTCGAACCAGCGACCGTCCGCTTAGAAGGCGGATGCTCTATCCAACTGAGCTACTGGAGCTTAACGCTTTAAAACAAGGGTTTTTACAGCCATTTGCGGTTCAGACTTGCGGATCGTACTACCCGAATGTACTACCTCTGCTTGTGAAACGTGAGATAAACACAGGGAAACAGGCGACTCCCGGCGCGTGGGAGCGCAAGAAGTCGTGGCCGCGATACCTTGTCCGCAAACGGTCATCGGGCATGTTCTACGCTCGATTCAAACATGAGGGCAAGGACAAGTGGCGATCGTTGGAGACCAGACAGGTGACCAAGGCGAGCAACATCGTCAAGGACACGGTCGAGGACTTCCGCAAGATGATGGACAAGGGCGACGGCACGATCACACTTGAGCAGGCACTCAAGACCCACGTCGAGCGCGTCGAGAACGACCCCGACCGGACCGACCGGACCGCCGAGTATCACCGCGAGGCCGTTGAGACGATCAAGAAAACTTGGCCGAGCCGGTTTGA
>JBMYQZ010000304.1:0-6762 GCA_049601855.1 Limisphaerales bacterium
AACCAGTAGAATTCTGCGCTGCCGGCATTCGTGCCGGCAGTTTCTTTTTTGGTCGATCAACGCCGACGTCGGCGCCCGCCTCGGCGCTTGCCGCCGCCGCCGCCGAATGAGAATCCGCCGACAACCCTGCCGCCTGAGGATCGGCCGATCTGGCCCTTGCCGCGTTTGCCTTCATCGAACAAGGCGGTGTACTTGTAGTCGAAAGTGTCGAGCTTCTTGCGAGGAATCGACTGCCCAATAAAGCGTTCGATGGACTCCATGTGTTTGGAATCAGAGGCGACCATGAGAGTGAGCGCATCTCCGGAGGACTGGGCGCGTCCCGTCCGGCCGATGCGGTGCACGTAGTCTTCCGGGTGTTGGGGGACATCGAAATTGATGACGTGACTGACCTGCTGAATGTCGAGGCCGCGCGCAGCGATGTCGGTGGCGACCAATACCTCGAAGCGCCCGTCACGAAATCCGTTCAGTGCCTTTTCCCGGTCGCTCTGAGTGCGGTTGGAGTGAAGGATCGCGACGGCATGATTCTCACGCTTGAGCATGTTGCCGACTTTTTCGGCTCCGATCTTGGTGCGGCAGAAAATCATGATGGAGTCGTATTTCAAATGCGTGAGCAAGGCCTGCAAGAGATCGACTTTCTGGTCTTCGTTTACCGGATAGACGTTGTGTTCAACCGTCTCGGCCGGGCTGCGTCGCGCTCCGATCTCGACCACCTCCGGGTTGTCCATCGTGTGTTTGATCAGGTAATCAACCTTCGGTGGAATGGTGGCGGAGAAGAGCATCGTCTGACGCTTCTTTCCGCACTTGCCGATGATCTGTTTCACGTCCGGCAGAAAGCCCATGTCGAGCATGCGATCAGCTTCGTCCAGTACCAGCCATTCGATGTTGCCAAGGCGACAATTGCCCTGCTGCATGTGGTCGAGCAGGCGTCCGGGAGTGGCAATCAGGATGTCCACACCACTTTCAAACATCTTGTTCTGCTTGCCGTAGCCGGTGCCGCCGTAGACGAGTCCTACACGAATCTTGGAAAAACGGGCGAAGTCGCGCCAGGCGGTTTCCATCTGCGCGGCGAGTTCGCGGGTTGGAACGAGCACCAGCACCTTGGGGTCGCGTCCCTTGGATTCGAGTTTGGACAGGATCGGCAGCGCAAAAGCAGCGGTCTTACCCGTGCCGGTCTGTGCGCTTCCAATCACGTCGCGACCCTCCATGATCAGGGGGATGGCACGGAGCTGAATCGGCGTGGGATCCGCATATCCCATCGCCTTCACGCCGTCGACCACCTGCTTGGAAAGGCCTAGTTTCGTAAATGGCATCCGGGAATCTAGCGAAGTGGCGTGATGGAAAGGAAGCGTTTTAACCGGCGGCGACGGCTTCCAGCTCTTCCCAACGGGAATACAAGGCGCTGATCTCTGATTTGAGTGACTCGAGATCGCTGGCCAGTTTGCCAGCTTCATCTGCCCGGGTGGTATAAAAATCAGGGTCACCCAAGGTGGTTTCCAACTCCTCGGCCCGGGATTCGAATTCGAGGATTTTCTCCTCCATGCCAGCGAGTTCCTGCTGCTCCTTGTAGCTGAGTTTTCGCGGACGATTGGCCTTGGGTTTCTCCTTCGGCTTCTTGATATCACGTGCCTTGAATTCCGCATCGGCGGCGTGTTTTCGGCGTTCGCTTCGTTTCTCCAGGTAGTAGGAATAGTTGCCGGGCTGGACGAATACGCCCTCGGGTTCGAAGGCGACAATCTGGTCGCAGATGCGATCGAGGAAATAGCGGTCGTGACTCACCACGATCACGATGCCGGGAAAACCTGCCAGTGCATTCTCCAACATCCGGAGGCTGGGAAGGTCGAGATCATTGGTCGGCTCATCCAACACCAGGACGTTGCCGCCATTGCGCATCACCTTGGCCAACATGAGGCGGGCTTGTTCGCCACCGGACAAACGCGCGACCTTCTGGCCGATTCGGTCGTCGGAGAAAAGAAAGCGTTTCAGATAGGCGCGGGTACTGAGTTTGCGATCGCCCCAATAGACGGTTTCATCATTGGAAATCTCAGCCATGACGGTGGCTTCGCGATCCAGTTGCACCCGCGATTGGTCGATGTGATTGACCTCGACCTTGGCCCCGATCTTCACGTTGCCTTCGTCGGGGTTGCGTTCATCAATACAGATGCGGAGCAGGGTGGTCTTGCCGACGCCGTTGCGTCCAACAATGCCGGTGCAGGTGCCACGTTGGAGGGAAAGATCGAGATTCTTGAACAACCAACGTTGGTCGGCGCCTTCGCCGACTTGCGCGCCACAGTTGAAGAGTTCGATCGCACGACCGCCAAGCTCAGGTGGAGGAGGAATGAGCAGATCCATGTCCCGCTCTTCCGGTGGGGCTTCGAGTCCTTGGGTATCGTAGAAGGTGTCGAGGCGATGTTGACTCTTGGAGCGTTGGGCGCGGACGCCAGCCTTCACCCATTCGAGTTCGACGCGAAGGAAACGTTGCCGGCGCCGCTCTGCCTGTTCGGCGATCTGCGCCCGGATGGCTTTGGATTCGAGGTAGGAAGTGTAATTGCCGGGATGCGAAAACGCGTTGCCACGATCGAGTTCGATCATGCGGGTGGCGATGACGTCGAGAAAATAGCGGTCGTGCGTGACGAAGATGACCGCGCCGCGAAAGGTGGTGAGAAACTCCTCGAGCCAGCCAATGGAATCGGCGTCGAGGTGGTTGGTCGGCTCATCCAACAACAGGAGGTCCGGCTGACGTATGATGGCCCGACAGAGCGCGACGCGCCGTTTCTCGCCGCCAGAGAGTTTGGCGACGGCGGCATCCAATGGCGGCAGGTTCAACGCGGCGCTGGTGGTCTTGATGCGAGAATCCAGGTTCCAACCATCGGCGATCTCGATGTGATCGAGCAGTTCCGCAAGCTCGGCGTCAGTGCCTTCACCTTGTTCGTAGCGTTCGCGCCATTCGATGACATCGGCGGCGCCGGCTTGGAGGTTGTCGAGAACCGACTTTGAGTCATCGAGTTCAAATTCCTGGGGCAGATAGCCAATGCGTGCACTGCGGGCGATATTGACGTTGCCGGAGTCGGGTTGGTCTTCGCCCGTGAGAAGTTTAAGGAGACTGGTTTTGCCGCAACCGTTGCGCCCCACGAGTCCGACCTTTTCGCCTGGATCGACCGCAAAAGAAACGCCTTCGAGCAACTGCTCGAAACCATGGCTGAGAACCAAGTCGTGGGCGGTAAGGATGCTTCCGGAAAATGCCGGCATAGATCAGCGGCTGGGGAAGCGTTGGAAAAAAGAGGGAATCAGCAAGCGGTGGTCAAGAATCAGGGGTTCCGTGGGCTGATTGCTGATCACCGTTGACTGATAAAACTCTGCGCCGGCGTTATCTCATCCGCCAGACGATGCGACCCTTGTTGAGATCGTAGGGGGACATTTCCATTTTCACGCGATCACCGACGGAGAGCCGGATCCAGCGCTTGCGCATTTTGCCGCTGATCGTGGCGAGGACACGATGTTTGTTCTGGAGTTCAACCCGGAACATCGTGCCGGGAAGGACTTCAGCAATTTGCCCTTCCACGCTCAGATGTTGTTCTTTGCTCATCTTATCATTGCAGTCGGCCCGATCTGTTGTCCGCCAATCCAATTGCCGACGAATCGGGCGGGGAAAATTAAAGCGCCGGACCCCGAATAGACGAGGTCCGGCGATGTTGAGATTCAATCTTAGTAACGACCGCGACCACCGCCGCCGCCGCCGCCGCGACCACCGCGATCACCACGCTCTTCACGCGGGCGAGCCACGTTTACGGTGAGATCACGACCGTCGAGATCCTTGCCGTTCATTCCTTCGATGGCCTTTTGGGCTTCTTCTTCGGTTTCCATAGTGACGAAACCAAAGCCGCGGGGGCGCCCGGTTTCACGATCCATCAAGAGATGGGTATCCGTTACGCAACCGAACTGGGCGAACGCATCTTCCAAGGTTTGCTGCGTTGTGGCGAACGCGATGTTTCCAACAAACAGTTTATTGTTACTCATGTAATGATTTGCCTGCAACCAACTGAAACTTCCCAAGACTGTTCCCGACCATCGGGTTTCAAATCATCACCGAACAACCAAACGTCCACCTGAGATTCACCATGCCTCGAAACCAACAGAGCACCGGCGGGCATACTGTGCCCGTACCGGTCGGTGCCGTAAAAGCTATTCTGTAACTTTTTTGGGGCCGCTCAGACCTTGGAATAGAGCTCGCCACCTTGCTCGGAGAATTCCTTGGACTTCTCATCCATGCCCTGTTTGAGCGCTGCTTCTTCGCTGACGCCTTGCTCGGCGGCGTATTTGCGGACGTCCTCCGTGATCTTCATGGAGCAGAAGTGGGGGCCACACATGGAGCAGAAATGGGCGGTCTTGGCGCCTTCCTGCGGGAGAGTTTCATCGTGGAACTCGCGGGAACGAACCGGGTCGAGACCGAGGTTGAACTGGTCTTCCCACCGGAATTCAAAGCGCGCCTTGCTGAGGGCGTTGTCGCGGTATTGGGCGCCGGGATGCCCCTTGGCGAGATCGGCGGCGTGGGCGGCGATCTTGTAGGTGATAACACCTTCCTTCACGTCCTGCTTGTTCGGCAGACCGAGGTGTTCCTTCGGGGTGACGTAGCAGAGCATCGCGCAGCCGTACCAGCCGATCATGGCGGCACCAATGCCGCTGGTGATGTGGTCGTAGCCGGGAGCAATGTCAGTGGTCAGCGGGCCGAGCGTGTAGAACGGGGCTTCGTGGCACCATTCGAGTTGCTTGGCCATGTTCTCCTGAATGAGGTGCATCGGCACGTGACCGGGGCCTTCGTTCATGACCTGCACTCCCTTGGCCCACGCGCGCTCGGTGAGTTCACCTTGGACCTTGAGTTCGCCAAATTGCGCTTCGTCGTTCGCGTCGGCGATGGAGCCCGGACGCAGGCCGTCGCCAATCGAGAAGCTGATGTCGTAAGCAGCCATGATGTCGCAGATCTCGTCCCAATGCGTGTAGAGGAAACTCTCCTTGTGATGCGCGAGGCACCACTTGGCCATGATGGATCCGCCGCGGCTGACGATGCCGGTCATTCGTGTTGCCGTCATCGGGATGTACCGGAGCAACACGCCGGCGTGAATGGTGAAGTAGTCCACGCCTTGCTCAGCCTGTTCGATCAAGGTGTCGCGGAAGATTTCCCAAGTGAGGTCCTCCGCGCGGCCGTTGACCTTTTCCAATGCCTGATAGATCGGGACGGTGCCGATGGGAACGGGACTGTTGCGAATGATCCACTCGCGCGTGGCGTGGATGTTCTTACCGGTGGAAAGATCCATTACCGTGTCCGCTCCCCACTTGGTGGCCCAGCGCATCTTTTCGACTTCCTCTTCAATGCTCGAGGCGACGGCGCTGTTGCCAATGTTGGCGTTGATCTTTACGAGGAAGTTGCGGCCGATAATCATCGGTTCCAACTCCGGGTGGTTCACGTTGCACGGAATGATTGCACGACCGCGGGCAACTTCGTCGCGAACGAATTCCGGGGTGATGCTCTTGGGCAGATTCTGTTCGAACTGCCGGAAGATCTCCGGAGCGTCCTTCTGCGAAGGGGTGCCGGGATGTTGGTGCAGGAGCGAGTTTCGAAACTCTTTGTCGTTCAGTTTGTCGCGCAGTTCCTCGAGGCCTTGGTTTTCGCGAATGGCGATGAATTCCATCTCCGGCGTCACAATGCCCTGCTTGGCGTGCCACATCTGGGTGACCGGATGCCCTTTGCTCGCACGACGGGGTTGGCGTTTCAGACCGGGGTATTCGACGAGGCGGTTTTTCTCGGCTTTGCTCGCGTATTCGGCGTGTGAGCGAGTCAGGTAGCCGTTGTCTTCGGGAAGCACTTCGCGACCGTCGTAGATCTCCACGTCGTCGCGGTCATTGATCCACTTCTCGCGCAAGGCGGGAAGGCCGGTGGTGGCGTCGCCGGCAAAGTCCGGATCGCCCCAGGGACCGCTGCAGTCGTAGACCTTCACCGGTTCATTGGCCTCGGTGCTGCCGTCCATTTTGTTGGTTTCGGCGAGTTCGATCTCACGCATGGGGACGCGAAGCTCGGGGTGCACCTTGCCGGACAGGTAGACCCGCTTGCTGTTGGGGAGTTGCTCGCTGCTGTGGGGCTCGAAAGAATCTTTGCTGGCGATCATAAGGCGTTTTTTCAGGGGGGACATGGCCACGAGGGAGGCTGGAAGCTTCCCTTCGCCGGCATGACCCGGATCAGGTTCAATGGGTCGGACACGCACCCGCGCATCCCTCTCAGCCGTATGCGCTCGGCGCCGGTCGGCTCCCCGGTGAGGCGGAATGATTGGGGCCATTTCGTGGGTCAAGGAGAGTTGGAGAAATCGGAGGGAGCGGCTAGGGTCCGCCCGTGAAAATCCCCGAACTTCACGCCAACGAATCCCTGCGATGTGAAGAATTTCCAGTCTGCGAGGAACGCATCTTCCTGGCGCACGCGGCGGTTTGTGCGATGCCACAGCGAGTGGCGCAGGCAGTGGCGGATTGTGCCATGGCGGGGGCGACGGATGATCAGGAGGTCTTTTTGGGGCAACTGCTCTATGGTACACGGGAACTGGCAGCCCAAATTCTCGGGGCTTCGGTCCGTGAAATTGCCTTGGTCGGTCCCACTTCGTTGGCCTTGAGCTACGTGGCGGCAGGGCTGGATTTCGAACCGGGCGACAACGTGATTTGTTACCTGGATGATTATCCTTCCAACGTTTACCCGTGGCTGGCCCTGCGGGACAAAGGCGTTGA
>JBMYQZ010000305.1:0-6756 GCA_049601855.1 Limisphaerales bacterium
CCATTCCCGCACGGATCATCATCGGCATCCTCGTCGATCGCTTCGGACCCCGCTCAGTCTACTCGATTCTCCTGATGGTGTCGGGCGGTCTGTGTGCGTTCTTCGCCTCGGCGCAGTCCTATGAACAACTCGCACTGGCCCGCTTCCTCATGGGTTTTGTCGGGGCCGGTTTTGTAATCGGAATTCGCATGGTCGGTGAATGGTTTCCGGCACGGCAGGTTGGCCTGGCGGAAGGCATATACGGTGGCTGGGGCAACTTTGGCTCGGCGGCCGCGGCGATGTCGCTGCCGTCTCTCGCCTTGGTCTTTGGCGGTGAAAACAGCTGGCGCTACGCGCTGCTCACCACGGCGGCCGTCGCGTTCTGCTACGGCATCTTCTACTACTTCAACGTTCGCAACACGCCGAAGGGTTCCACCTACTTCAAGCCGAAGAAAACCGGCGGACTCGAGGTCACCAGCAAGAACGACTTCTGGTTCCTCATCGGCATGAGTGTGCCGATGTATCTCGCGCTTGGTGTGCTATCGTGGCGCTTGTCGCCTTCGGGAGTCGGTTTGCTCAGCCAGTCGACGACCTATCTCATGTATGCCGCCCTGGTCGCGTTGTTCGCGTTTCAATTCTCGCAGATCTATCGCGTGAACAAGGACATGCTGAACGATCCGGGTTCGATTCCGGAGATGCACCGCTACAAGTTCAAGCAGGTGGCGATCCTCGACATCAACTACTTCGTCACCTTCGGCTCCGAACTTGCCGTGGTGTCCATGCTGCCCTTCTTCTTCATCGACACCTTCGGGCTCGATCCGGTGAAGGCCGGTCTGCTCGCCTCTGGCTTCGCCTTCATGAATCTCGTCGCCCGGCCCAGCGGTGGTTGGTTCAGTGACAAGTTCGGTCGCCGCAAGACCATGCTCGTCTTCATCTGCGGTCTTGCCGTGGGTTACTTCTTGATGAGTTCCATTGGCAGTGCCTGGCCGCTCGCCTTGGCCGTAATGACGACGATGTGTTGCTCGTTCTTCGTGCAAGCCGGCGAAGGCGCGTTGTTTGCCATGGTGCCACTCGTGCAACGCCGCATGACCGGGCAGATCGCCGGCATGGCCGGAGCCTACGGCAATGTCGGTGCGGTCACCTTTCTCACCGTGTTCTCCTTCGTGAATGCCCAGACGTTCTTCTTTGTGATCGCGTGTTCCGCGTTCGCGGCCTTTGCCGCGTCGCTGTTCCTTGAAGAGCCCGAGGGGCACATGGCTGAAGTATTGCCGGACGGCAGTGTCGCTTTGATTGAGGTAGCCTAGCAGCTCGATCAATAACGCGCCGGGCAGCCTCGCATTTCGCGGGGCTGCCCATTTGCCTTCAAATCAGTTATGACCTCGCCCGTGCATCTCGAAGGGAACCTCAAGGTCAACTATGGCCAGTATACCGACGCTGGTGCCAAGCCTGACAACGAGGACTGTCTCGGCATCCGCATCCCCGAGGGCGAGACGCTGGCCACCAAGGGCATTTCCGTTGTCATCGCCGACGGTGTCTCCGCCGCGGACGCCGGCAAGGAAGCCAGCGAGATCTGCGTGCAGGGCTTCCTCAACGATTACTATTCCACGCCCGACACCTGGCAGGTGAAAACCGCCGTCCATCGCGTGGTGTCGTCGATCAATCGCTGGCTCTACTCCGAAGGTCAACGTTTCACCGATGAACGCAAGGGATTCATCAGTGCCATGTGCGCAATGGTGATCAAGAGCCACACGGTCCACATCTTTCACGTGGGTGACACCCGTGTTTATCGCCTGCGCAACGGGGATCTCGAACAACTCACCAAGGACCACACCACCTGGGGCTCCGGCAAGAAAGCCTACCTTGCGCGTGCCATGGGTTTGGACATTCATCTCGAGGTTGATTACTGGCACGGCGATGCGCAGGAGGACGATCTCTACCTGCTTACCACCGATGGCGTTCACGACTACCTCAAGCGCCGTGAAATCGGCACCTTGCTGGAGGAAGACACCGAGGATCTCGATCGCATCTGCCGTCACCTTGCGGAAACCGCCGCCCAGCACGAAAGCCCTGACAATCTCAGCGCCCAGCTCCTGCGCATCGAATCCCTGCCCACCCACACCCGCAAGGAATTCTGTGACGAATTGAGTCGGCTCACGTTCCCACCCGATCTGCAACCGGGCCAAAAGCTCGACGGCTACGAAGTCATCTCGCTTCTCGACACCAGTCCCCGCAGCCAGCTCTACCACGTGCGCGATATCGACACCGGCCGCGAACTGGTGATGAAGACCCCTTCACGCAACTACGAAGACGATCCTGCCTACATCGAGCGCTTCGTCACCGAGGAATGGATCGGCAAACGCATCAACGATCTGCATCTCGTCAAGGTCATCGACAAACGGCAGACACCGAACTTCCTTTTCTACCTCATGGAAAAGGTAGAAGGGCGGAACATCGAGGAATGGATCACCGCCAATCCGAAACCCGACGTCAACAAGGTCGTCGACATCATCGACCAGAGCGTGCACGGCATCCGCTCCATGCACCGCCGTGAAACACTCCACCAGGATCTGAAGCCTGCAAACATCATGATCGAGCCCGATGGCAACGCGAAGATCGTCGACTTCGGGTCCACTTTCATCGCCGGTATCAACGAGATTCGCATCCCCCTCGAGCGAGGTCCCAAGCTCGGCACCATGCGGTACTCGGCGCCCGAGTACAAACTCGGCCATCGCCCCACCACGCGATCGGATCTCTTTTCCCTTGGCGTGATCGCCTACGCCATGCTCACGGGCGATCAGCATCCCTATGGCGAAGGCTACGAGGAAAGCTGGACGGTCAATGAGTTCAGCAAGTTGAATTACACCCCCGCCGCCAAGCACAACCCGCTGGTCACCAGCTGGATCGACGGCGCGCTGAAGAAAGCCGTGGCCATCAACCCCGCCCATCGTCACGACGCAATGTCCGAATTCGTCACGGACCTCCGTCGCCCCAACCCGGACTACATCGACCCCGCCGACATGCCCCTCCTCGAGCGCAACCCCGTGCTCTTCTGGCAGATTCTCACCGGCGTGGTGTTCCTGGTCTGGTTGCTGACCCTTCTGCTGAAATGAGTCTTACAGTGGCGGACATGGCACGTCCAAGGCGCCGCAGATCACCCGAAAGAGCGTGGCCTCGGAGGAATGGATCTCGCCGTCGTGAGATATCGTCACGGCGCAGGCTTCGATGAAGAGCTTCTTCTGTTTCGGCGGTGCGGCCGCCGTGCAGTCCAATGCTGTGTCGATTGAACGAAGACCGCAATCTTCCATGGACCGCAGCTTCAAGTCCTGCCGTTCCGTAGCCTTCGCAAGACCGGCGAGGAAGGCGGCGTGGACCTCATCCGGTTCGTCTCGCCCCACGTGCGCCAAGGCGCTAAGCAGCAGCGTAGCGTGCTCCGCCAGGTCTTCTGCAGGCGGAGTTCCCGCGCCGGTGACAAGACCGAATCCGAAGGCCGGATCCAGTCGATGCATTACAAGTTTCTCAAAGGCGAATTCAAACAGGCTGAGTTGCTCATCGGCGGAGACAATCTTCTCAAGGCACGTGCGAAAGTTGCGGTATTGGCCCCGCGAGAGTTGGCGCAGGGCTGGTTGGGCGAGTTCGGCCAACGTAAGTCGTTGCTCGGAATCATGCTCCTTCGAAAGGGACAGAAGGCGCCGGGATTCCGCAGCGACAATCTTGGCTTCGTAGTCGTCGAGAATCCGCAGCTGTTTCTGCCGCAGGTCTTCATCCGCATCGATCAGGATGGCGTAGATCAAAGCGAGCGCGGACAACGGTTCGTGCACGGCTTCATCCAGGCCTTTGGGCACGGCCGCACGAGTGTTGTGGGCCTTGACCAATTGCGCCGCGCTCAACGTGCCAAGCATGCCCAGCGTCTCGGGAATCGGCACGGCTACGGCATGGATCTCCGCGAGCCCGGGCATCGCGATGGCCGAGCGAGGACTTGCCTGCCGGACGTTGTCATCGAGATCCGGCGCATTGGGTTCGGGAAACTTCAGCTCGTCAAGCGACCGTTGGAAATCACCGTGAAAGTCCGGTTCGAGGCGGTGAATACGCGAAGTGATTCGTGGATGCGTGGGAAAGAGGCGCAGCCAATCATCGCCCCGGCAGTCACCGAATAGAAAATGATTGGCCACGCCGGCATAAGGATGGCGCAGCCAGGTGTTGTACCAACCGGCCTTCTTGAGCACGCCCGTGAGGCTCTCCGGATAGCGCGTGAATTGCACGGCGGCCGCATCGGCGAGGTATTCGCGTTGACGACACAGCGCGGCCTGAATGGCGCGGCCACATAGATTGCCAAGATAACCCACGACCCAAAAAATCAGCCCCAACAACAGCCAGAGCGGGCCAAACAACTTGCCGCCCGCGGGGGCCAGACCGCGCAAACGAAAACTGCTGAGCACCAACGCCTGTCCCACGACCGAGACCACCATCAAGCCATGAACGAGACCGGTGATTCGCATGTTGAGCCGCATGTCGCCGTTCACCAGATGGCTGAACTCGTGACCGATGATCGCCTGAAGCTCGCTGCGGGTGAGCTTTGAAATTGCGCCTTCAGTTACGCCGATCACGGCGTCGTTCGGAGTGTAGCCGGCGACGAAAGCGTTGATGCAGAACTCAAATTTCACGATGTAGATCTGCGGCACGGGCAGGCCGGCGGCGATGGCCATTTCCTCCACCACGTTGCGCAGACGGTGTTCGTCGGCGCTCTGGTTCTTCATGGAAAGCGGTTCGCCGCCGATCATGTCCGCGATGGCCGCGCCGCCGATGCGCAGTTCACGAAACTTCAGGAACGCGCCGCCAAGGATGATGAACACCGTGGCGCTCGTGGTGATGGCAAAGGTCTTCGGATCCCAGAGCCACTCCCAGTTCTCTGCCGAACGCAGGTCCCAGAGCACAACCACGGCGACGGCAACATTGATCGCAACCACGGTTGCCGCAACGGAAAGGAGGAACAAGATCAGCAGGGCGAAGGACTTGCTGCGTGCGCGGTCCTGATGCTCCCAGAAGTCGGTCATGCCCGGGGGAGGTCAGTCCTTGCCCCAACGCTCCAGGAACTTGGTCTCGTTCTCGGGCGTGCCGATGAGCACCATGGTCAGGTCCTTTTCCAGGATGTGGTCTGGTCCGGGATTCGGCTGGAGGTCGCCTTCCTTGCCGATGGCCACGATGGTGCAACCAGTCTGCTCGCGAATGTTCGATGCCTTGATCGGCTTGCCGACGATTGAATTGGGCGTCTTCACCCGGAAAAGGTCGAGCCCTTCGGCGACCATCAGTCGATCGCCGCCGCGCAGAATATTGAAGATCATCTCCGATCCCATCGAGGCGTAGGACATAACGAAGTCCGCACCCGCCCGGTGCAGGGTCTCCACCACGCGCTCCTCGTTGGAGCGACTGATGATCTCGATATCGGGCCGCAGCTTGCGGCAATAGATCGTGAGGTAGACGTTCATCTCATCATCGTGGGACGTGATGATCACGGCGGGTGCCTCCCGAATGCCGGCCTTCTCAATGGTCTTGATGTCAGCGGCATTCCCGAGCACGTAGTGGTCCTTGAATTCGCCGCGCACCCGTTCTGGCAGACGTTCCACGATTCGGAAATCGACGCCCCGCGATTGCAAGGCGCGGCCCGTTGCCCGCCCGACCCGGCCACCGCCGACGATGATCACCGGAGTGCGGGCGCGATGATAGATGCAGAACATCTGATCGTATTGAGTCAATTGTTCACCGGTGCCGGCGAGGACCAGCACAGTATTGTCGGTGATCACCGTACGCGAAGTGGCGGCCCGGAATTGGCCGCGTTCCCAGACCCCGGCGATGTTGACACCAACGATCTCGCGCAAGTTGGATTCCGCGATGGTCTTGTCCACCAGGGGGGTGCCGGCAGCCATCGCTTCGGCAATCTGTAGCTGGTCGAACTTGCCGATCACGTGCGCCATCGCGTCGCCCCCGATCGTGCGCCGGGCCAGCCACAACCCCATGAGTTTGCCGAGTCGAAAGGCACGGGTTGCACCGGCGAACTGCAATACATCCATGGATTCGCCGTCAGTGGCCGTCGCAATGATCGGGATCGTCTTGGACATTTCCCGGACGGTGAACGCGATGTTGGTGTTGGCCTGATCCGTACCCGTGCACACCAGCATGGCCGCCGTGTCGATCCGGGCGGCTTCGTAAGTCTCGGGGTGGTCCGGAGCACCAACGAGAACGTTGACCTTTTCATCGTGCAGTTTGAGCGCGTGTTCGAGGTCTTTCACCAGCACGACGTAGCGATGCCGATATTGCTTCAGTTTGCGGATCAGCGCGGCCGTGACGGGGTCGTACTGGGTGAACACCACGTGCGACCGGATCTCACCTTTGATCCGACGCGGCGCGCGGTTTTCCTCCTGCATCCGCATCCACGGCGCATAGAAGAATTCGATGAACGTAAACGGCAGAACCACCAGCAGAAAAATGACACCCGACATCAACACCAGCATCGAGAACAACCGCCCGATATCGCTGGTGAAGGTAATGTCACCGAAACCGAGCGTGGACATCACCGTGAGCGTCCAATACATCCCCGTGACGAAGGAGTAGTCCTTCTGCTCCACGGTCGACATGATGAGGTGAAAGATCCCGGAATAGACCAACACCATCGCCACGAAGATCGCCAGATAGTAACCCAGCAGGCGGAGGTTCTTGTGCGTGGTGTGCTGATCGACGAGTGCGAGCAGTTGCGAAGTAATCGTTTTCATCCAGTCGGACTCC
>JBMYQZ010000306.1:0-3906 GCA_049601855.1 Limisphaerales bacterium
GCATTGTCATCCACACTCCGCCGCAAAGAAGACGCATGGTGAGGGTCATTCCAAGCAGCATCAGAAAGGCGACCAGCGTTACCCAGGCTACCGGTCCGTAAGTGAGAAACACGACAGTCTTCAGCCAGTTGGTCACCTGGGAATGGGCGAACAAGGTGGCCCAGATTGCCATGGTGCCGACGGAAATCACCCACGCAAGCAAGGTGCTCAGTGCCGCGACCTTCACCCGCGCACAGACATAGGCCGCGTGCGGAATGGGTTGGGTCATCAGGTAAGGAACGGGCACGAGACCGCGGGACCAGAAATCGGGCTTGCCATATTCAGTCCCCAGAACTGCCGCCAAGCTGAGTGGAGACAAAGCCAGAATCAGCATCACGTTGACGGTCGCGAGCGCGGTGACGTGTTCGATCCCGAGCGTCAACAACAGCAGGAATCCACACAGTATCGACACGCACACCGGCAATACTCGTCCCAGAATTCGCCACTCATGCCAAAACAAGGCAGCTTCCGGAGTCTTGAAGTTCCGGAAGCGCCCGACCCGGATCGAGAGTTTCTGCCGGTGTTCGGCAATCAGCCCCCTACCCTTCACCGATTGATGTCGTTGGCGGTAGACGGTCACGAAACCCGTGGCCAAGGCGAGGATGGCGACGCTGCTCAAAAAGGTCGGCACCACCTGGTCCACTCGCAAATCAGGCGAAATCGCGGCCACTACTGCGGTGGCGACTTCCTCCATGAGCAGCACCCAACTGCACGCCATCATGGTGCCGAACATGCCCAAGCCAAAGAGCTTTGCCGTTCGATATCTGGCCAACGACCAAACCAAGGCTTGGAAACCCAGAGTTGCGGCACCGAGAAACAGACAGGGCCAAAGCACGTTCAAGCGCACGTTGACCTGCGGGAGAATGACGGTCGACCAGATGAGGTACACGCCCATGATGGTCACCACCCCGAGCCCCATCGGAATGGCAACCAAGCGGACGGACGAAATCGGCAGCACAAAAAGGCGTGTAGGAAAGGAACCAAAGCCGGCGCGACGGGTTCCTTCCGTGAAGTGAAAGGTAAACAGCGCAAGGCACAAACTTCCCGCCATTGGATAGCAACGAAAGACCACGTCCAGTTGCGCCATGTCTTCGTCTTGTCCCGCTGGTGACCAGGCGAAGTAGCCGACTCCGGTGAGCAGCATCAAACTCAGGTTCGCCAGCCATTGTGACAGCGACTTCCGGAAGACGTGGAGTGTCAGGGCGAGGTTCATCACTGACTGGTGGCGAGGCCGACGAAGATGTCTTCGAGCGACGCGTCGCGTTCAGAGAGAATTTTCGTTTCGCCAACACGCATGGTCGCCCTCGCAAGGATCTCCCATTCGTCGCCCTGCTTGGTTGCGGAGAGAACTTCCGCACCCTCGCAGCGATCCGCCATCGTAAATACGCGGTATCGGGACTTCACCTCGTCCATGGTTCCGGTGATGGCCAGTTTTCCCTGGTGGAGAAAACCGACAAAATCACTGACACGTTCGATCTCGTCGAGGAGGTGGGAGGAAAAGAGCACGGTCCTTCCCTCCTCCGCCACCGTGCGAATGATTGCTTCGAGGATGTCTCGTCGCACGATCGGGTCGAGCCCCGAACTCGGTTCGTCGAGCACGAGCAGTTCCGGTCGATGAGCCAAGGCGGCGAGCAAGGCTGATTTCGCCAATTGTCCCTGCGAGAGCGTGGAGATCTTGGCGGTGGGAACGAGATCGAACTGCTTCCGCAACTCTTCCGCGTATTCAAAATCCCAGTTCGGATAAAACGCACCCGTGAAGCGAATCATCTCTTCAACGGTCATCCAGGGCGCAAGGTCTCGGGTTTCAGAGAGGTAGCCCAAGCGAGCGAGCACCTTGGTTGGTTCTGCGACCGGATTCAGTCCGAAGACTTGAAGCGAACCCGTTTGCGGGCGTTGTAGTCCAAGAATATGCCGGATCAAAGTGGTCTTGCCGGCGCCATTTTCACCGACGAGACCGAAGACGGATCCGCGCGGAATGTGCAGAGTGACATCGTCGAGTGCCGTCGTGCGATCGTAGCGACAGGTAAGCCGCCTTTCTTCAGGGGCGACATTCCGCACCAAGTCCGCACCATCGATCCGCCGACGATCGAGGAACGACTTGATGAGTTCGGGCTGAAGAACCCCATTCCGGCTGACGTGAGCGCGATGATCATGGCCTGTCTTTCGAAGGAGCCAGAGAATCGCCCGCAATCGGTCAGAGCCGTAGCCTCTTGGATCGGCTTTGCGGAAGATGCGCCGCCGCTGGAGGAAACCCTCGGTGATGTCTTCGCCGGCCAAGCCGACATCGACATCTCGCCTTCTTCCAACGAGTTGACCGTCCTGCCACCGGAGGAACCAACCGAAGTCGAACCGCCGTCCGCAGACCCACCTCTCCCCACATCCAAGCCCCGCATGACGGAGGCCGAACTGCCCTACATCCCGGATTCGGAACCAACACCAGCGGCTGCGAGCAAACGCGGACTTTGGAAGAAGATCGGCATCGTGGCCGTGTGCATGCTGGTGCTCCTCATACTCGCCAGCATCAACAAAAAGGGGAAGGCCCGCCAACACGGCAAAGAGCCACGTCCCACCGCCAAACAGAAAGCCTTGGGCAAACTCGCGGATCCCAACCGTCCGGCCAAGTCGCCGTGGATCGGAGGCAAACCGATCCAAGAGCCGGGGCCTTTCAAGGGCATTTACCGTCCCTACCGCAACGGCACGCTCGAGAACTGCACGGTCATCACCCTTAACGAACTCCCTGGCGAAGAAGGTGTTCGTCGATCGATCAGGCCATGGAGGGAGGACAACCCGTATTGGAGCATCGACGAGAGCGTGATCACTTGCGACCTGAAGAACGATCACGAAGGTTCACGGAAGACCTACCTCGTGTTCAACTCGCTCGATTTGGAAAACTTCATGGTGGCGTTCACCTACAAAGGCGATGACATCTCGGAGGTAGACGGCAACTACGGGGTCTTCTATCGCTGTCGGAGCTTGGGGGATCCTGATCTCGGCGACTGGTACATGGACGGGATCGGCGTCATTCTCGGGGACAACTCCGGTGCCCTCTTTGGCTTGCCTCAGGCCGCGTTCAAGAGCCAGGAACGCACCCTGTCGAATGATTTCAAGTCCCGCCCTTTCCGTGATTTCATGGGGCAGGCCAAACGCAGTCGCCTGATGCGCGAGAATGGCAACTCCTGCACCATCCGAACTGATGGGCGCAATGTCAGCCACATTGTAAACTCACGCTACGGACACCAGTATCAGATCGCTGAAAACGCCGGCAAACCGGAGTCCGGGACCATCGCGGCTGAGGTCTGGCTCAAAGGCCAGGGCGAATTGTCCGTCAGCTTCGAAGGATTCTTCACCGGCGAGCCGCGCATGGGCAAGATGCGCAAGAAACTCTGATCTCAGAAACTATTTACCGGAAATGAAACTGGAGTAATTATTGCTTCCAATCTACGCTTACCGCGCCGATCAATCCCATTCCGATGCTGAAGTTTAACGCCAAGAAGAAGGTCAGTCCCCAACGACGTGCCGCCGAGGAATTGCTGCAACAGCTCAAGCCCACCCTCGAAATGGAAGCCGGGCGCGGCTCTATCACGATCAACCACTACCTCACCTGCCGCACCAGTCAGAACGAGGAGGATTTCTATCCCTACCAGCAGCCCGGCACCGGATTCTACACGCTCGACGAAATCGTCGCCACCGGTGGCATGGGTGCCATCATCAAGGCCTACGACAACAACCTTCAGCGTACGGTGGCGTTGAAGGTCATGCTCAACAGTGCCGACGCTTCTGATTCCTCCATCTACAGTTTCGTCGCCGAAGCCCAGATCACCGGACAGCTCGAGCATCCCAATATCGTCCCACTCCACGACATTGGCG
>JBMYQZ010000306.1:3916-6740 GCA_049601855.1 Limisphaerales bacterium
TCGGCCGACGGCACGATCTACTACACGATGAAACTGATCTCCGGACGCACCCTCCGCGAGATTCTTCGCGACATCCGGGACGGCAACGAAGACACCATCGAAGATTACCCGCTCGACAAGCTCCTCACCATTTTCCAGAAGGTCTGCGACGGGATGGCCTACTCGCACTCGCTGAACGTCGTGCATCGCGACCTGAAGCCGGACAACATCATGGTCGGAGCCTTCGGTGAGGTGCTGATTCTCGACTGGGGTTTGGCCAAGGTCCTCTCGGCGGAAGGCGATGCCCATGAGGCGAACACAGATGGTGAGGAATTCGACGGTGCCCTCCCCGAAGGCGCCGACGGTTTCGCCACGATGGCCGGCCAAGTCAAGGGCACGCCCAATTACATGGCGCCGGAGCAGGCCGAAGGTCGCATCCAAGATATCGACAACCGAACGGACACTTACGCCCTCGGTGGTATTCTATATTGCATCCTCACGCTGCACCCGCCCGTGACCGGTGCCAATCTCGACGAGATTCTGACACGCGTCACGAGCAGCCAGATTGTTCCTCCGCTCGATTACAACAAGGCCGAAGTTCAGAACCCGACCGGCCTGCCTGCCCCGCATTGTCCCGAGGGTCGCATTCCCTCCGCCTTGTCCGCCGTCGCGATGAAGTGCATGTCATACGAGAGCGAAGATCGCTACATGTTCGTCGAGGCACTCCAGGGTGAACTGCAACTGTTTCAAAGTGGCTACGCCACCGGAGCTGAGGACGCGGGATTCTTCACGCAAATGAAGCTTCTCTTGTCGCGCAACAAGAAAGAGGTGTTTTTCATCCTCATGATCATCCTGGGCATGGTCGCCAGCGCCGCGGTCTTTATCGGGCAAACACAGCTTGCCAAGGACGAAGCCGAACGACAGGCACAAGTTGCTGAAGATCGGATCAACGAACTCAAGAAGACCGCTCCTACGTTTCTCTCCGTCGCCGAAGAACTCTTGGCCGATGCCAAATTCAACGATGCGCTCACCTATCTCGAAGAGGCGATCAACCTGGATGACCGTGACCCACGCTTCTACAAGACCCGTGGCGACATCTACCAGGCCAAGTTGGAAATGGGCAAAGCCTTTGATGCTTACGAGGACGCTCGGATCAAACATCGTGACCTGACCGACAGTGGGCTGACGATCTCGAATTTCCGCGGCGAAGTGCTCGCAAAATGGGAAGAACAACTGAAGTCGAGCGCTGCCTTGGCCAACAGCCTGAGATCAAAGGGCGCGCTGACCAACGACGTCGAGTCCCTTGAACGACTCGGCAACCTCATGCGCGATCAGAATCGCATCCCTGAAGCCATGTCCATTGCCCGCGCCCTGGCCTCCATCGACTCCGGGCAAGAGGTGGAGTTTAACCGCAAGCTCTTCATGCGCGCCGGCTTTACGGAAGGACTGACCAAGGAAGGCAACGGCAAGCTGACATTGCAGACGGACGGTCTCGCCAATGTGAAGCTCAAGGATGGCGTCATCAAGTTGTCGACCATCGCCCAAGCAGCCGGGTTGCCACTGCGATCACTGGACATTTCGGATTGCAAGGAACTTTCGGACATCTCCGCCCTCAATCTCATGCCTCTGGAGGAGCTCAATCTGAGTGGCACAGATGTCGATGATCTCTCGATCATCAAGACCCTCAAACAGCTCCGCAAACTCGATCTATCCAACTGTGAGATGTTGACCGATCTTTCCGAATTGCAGGGTCTCACCAATATTACTGAACTGAACCTGTCCGGCAGCAAGCGAATCGACTCGCTCTCCCCCCTCCGCGGCATCCCGCTGGTTCGCCTCGACATTTCTGACACCGAACTCCGCGACATCGGCGCGCTGACCGTCGATAATCTCGAATGGTTGAGCATCGAGAATACCAAGGTCATCAACATCAATGTTCTCAGCAACGCTCCGCTAGATTACTTCGTGGCCGCAGGTACCCGGATCCGGCACATCAAACCGTTCACGAATGAAAACGCGAGATTGCGCCAGCGACTCGATCTCACCGCCACGTTTGTAAAAGATCTGTCGCCCCTGAAGGGCAAACAGATGCCCTACTTGGATCTCACCAAGTGTCGCATGTCCGATCTCTCCCCTTTGGAAGGCATGCCGTTGCGCTATCTCAATCTGCGGGAAGTGCTCGTCACCGACCTCAAACCATTGAAGGACATGCCGTTCGAAACCCTGATTCTGGCGGACTCAAGGATCACCGACATCAAAGCCTTGGAACATCAGTTGAACATCAAATCTCTCGATCTTTCGGGCACCAAGATAACGAGTCTGAAACCGCTGAAGGGGGCACCTCTGAATAAACTCAACCTCGCCCGCACCGCCATCGGGGTCAACGAACTCGATCATCTCAGAAACATGCCATTGAAAATCCTTCGCTTGGATTATGTGGTCAACAAGAGTGTGGAATTGAATCCACTGTGGGATTGCCAAGACTTGGAATACCTGGCCGTGCCGAGCCCGGGCCAGAATGTGGAAGCCCTTCGCAAACTCCCCAACATCAAGAAGATGACCTACAGCGTGCCGGACGGAAAGTGGGACAGCGCTCCCAGTCAGGAGGATTTCTGGAAGGCTTACGACGCGACCGGTCGCCGACAACAGTAGCGGCCGGTAGAGCACCGGCAAACCAAGCGGTTTTACGAAGCCTTCTCTGGATTCGGCAATGCCGAATAGAAGTTGTGTTCCCCTTGGAACCCCTTCAGGGCGTGCGCGCCCTCGTCAAAGATTTCGACGAACTCCTGCAGGTGTTGAGCCGCTGGCTCACTGAACAGGCAAAACTGTCCCAGTCCACCGCAGA
>JBMYQZ010000307.1:0-6732 GCA_049601855.1 Limisphaerales bacterium
TCCAACGAGATGATAGGAGGCGTTCACGACGAGACGGCGAAGGTCTTCGTTCGCGAAATCCGTGGAGGAACCCATTGTGGTGCAGAAGGCCTTGCCCTTCGACTTGCCATTGGGCGCGGTGTATTCGCGGAGCCAGGCGATCGGCATCATCGGCATGTTCTTGGGGTCGTCGATGATCTCGGATTTGGGATCGAGTGTCTTAGTGACGCCGCCAAAGAGCAGAATCGTGGCGTTGTCCCGGTTGACGTGGCGCACGCCGTAAACATCGCTGGGGCCGAAGACGTCTTTTACACCGTTGAGCACGTTGTGCTTCGCGTGGGTCTCGTTGATGACGCCGCGCGTGCCCTGGACCTTGTGACGTCCGTGATGATTGATCCAACGCTCGCCGAGAATCTTGAGTCCAAATTGTGACCAGGCGAAATCACCGGTCTTGCCACCACCGGTGAAGGCGTGCGTGGCCGTGCGGAACCCGATCACCGGACGACCGGCATTCAGATAGTCAGCGATGTAGTTGTATTCCTCATTCTTCAGCTTCCGGAAACGTGTGCCAATGATCATCAGGTCAGCCTTCGCCAACTGGCTGATCTTCGGCATGCTGAAGGAATTATTCGGGTCGATGTACTTGCCGGTCTTATCGAGCGAAGACAGGACCGTGCAGGTGAAACCGTGACGTTCGCTCAAGATCTTGGCCAACATCGGCGCGCTTTCCTCGGAGCGATATTCTTCGTCGCCGGCGATCAGGACGATATTGAGACCGACACCCGGACCTTTTTCTCCGGTGAACTTGAGGGTTGGTTGAGCCAGGGCGGAAGCAGGCAATAAGACGCCGATCGCGACCAGTGCCATGAGGAGTGCTTGGATACGTTTCATAAAAAGAGTTGGGGATAGTCCTAAAAGCGAAGAAACATGCAATTCACAAATGGACTGACATTAGATTGAACTGGGAAAGGGGTTGGGTTCGTCTATGGTGACAGCTTCAAAATATGCAGTTTTCGCTAAATTCTCAGATTGCATTACTCCTTGTCGTCGCGGGGACAAGTGTTTCAGCGGCGAAATTTTCGCAGGCGCAGATCAACTACTTTGAGAAACAGGTTCGGCCCTTGTTGGCGGACAATTGCTACAAGTGCCATTCCGAGCGCTTCGGCAAATTCAAGGGTGGGTTGGCACTCGATACGCGTGCCGGCGTGCTGCGTGGGGGCGATTCTGGTCCCATCTTTGCCGGGAAGAATATCAAGGAAAGCCTGCTCTATAAGGCGATCAGCCACACGGGCGATGTGAAGATGCCGAAAGGCGGCAAGCTCACCAAGAAGCAGATCGCGGTGTTGGCCAAATGGATTCGCATGGGCGCACCCGATCCGCGGGACAAACCAGCCGTCGCGGAAGTTGTGGAGTCCACGATTGATGTAGAGAAGGGACGAGAGTTCTGGGCCTTCCAAGCGCCGAAGAAATCAGCAGTTCCGCAACCGAAGCAAAAGGGTTGGGCCAAGAACGACATTGATCGAATCGTCTTGGCGAAGTTGGAAGCGAAGGGGATCAAGCCGAATCCAGATGCCAACAAACGATCATTGTTGCGCCGTCTGTATTTTGACCTGATCGGTTTGCCACCGTCCGTGGATGAGGTTGCCACCTTCGAGAAGGACGATTCGCCGAAGGCTGTCGAACGCGTCGTGGATCGCTTGCTGGGGTCACCTCGCTTTGGCGAGCGCTGGGGCCGGCATTGGCTCGACGTGGCGCGCTTCGCTGAATCCAATGGCATGGAGCGGAACCAGCTTTATCCGCATGCGTGGCGTTATCGCGATTACGTGTTGGCGAGTTTCAATGCGGACAAGCCGTTTGATCTGTTCGTCCGCGAGCAGATTGCCGGCGATCACTTGGCCAAGGATCATCCGAAACGCCGCGATGAATTGATGATCGCCACGGGTTTTCTTGCGCTGGGGCCAAAGTCATTGAATGAGCGCGACAAGCGTCAGTTCGCGATGGATGTCGTAGATGAACAGATCGACTTGGCAACCCGCGCGACCATGGCGATCACGGTAAGTTGTGCACGATGTCACGATCACAAATTCGATCCGATCTCGACGGCAGACTACTACGCTTTGGCGGGAATCTTCCGCAGCACCAAGACCCAGTTCAACCTGAGTGCGAGCCAAGGAGTTCGCCAGCGGACCAGTTTGATCGCGCTGAGCAAGGGAGCGGTCGAGGCCGAAGGCGTCAGCTACGCGTCCCCCAAGGTCAAGAAAACGAGTAGCAAGCAAAAGAAGAAGAGATCGCGCGCTCCGACCAAGCCAACCGGGCCGGTGGCCATGGGAGTGGAAGATGGCGACGTCAATGATTGCCAGATTCATATCCGTGGTGACATTGGTAAACTTGGCCCAGTCGTCGCGCGTGGCATTCCCGCGGTGATGCGAAATGAGGACACACCGCAGATGCCGGCGGGAGCGAGTGGGCGTCGTGAGTTGGCCGATTGGCTGGTGTGTAAGGACAACCCGCTGACCGCCCGCGTGTTCGTGAATCGCGCCTGGCACCATCTCTTCGGTCGCGGAATTGTCCGCACCGCCGATAACTTTGGCGAAACCGGAGCCCGTCCTTCCAATCAGGTCCTGCTCGATTACCTGGCCATTCAATTCATGGAGAACGACTGGTCAGTGAAGCAGCTTGTGAAATCGATCGTGATGAGCCGGACCTATCAATTGGCCAGCACTCCCAACCCGGTGAATAGCGAGATCGACGGCGCGAATGAGTTTTATTGGAAGGCGAATCATCGTCGCCTGGATGCCGAGTCGATCCGGGATGCGATCTTGGCGGTTTCCGGTGAGCTCGATCTGGATCCACCAACCGGTTCGGTTGTCGCAAAGCTGGGCGAGGCTCAGATCGATCGCAACGTCAAGCAGATGGCGATGGTGAAAGCCGCGCAAACGTATCGCAGCGTCTATCTGCCCGTCGTGCGTAACAACGTCGATGACATGATGCGGACCTTCGACTTCGCCGAACCGAGCATGATTGTGGGTCGGCGCTCGGTAACCACTGTGCCGAGTCAGGCGCTGTTCCTTCTGAACAGCAAGTTCATGCTCCGGCAGAGCGGGAAGCTCGCAGAGCAAATCCTGGATGACTCCAGCCTCACCCGTCGTGAACGCGTGGGGCGGATCTATCGCCAAATGCTAAATCGCCGACCGAGCAACCTTGAGGCCGCGCGCGCCCTGGATTTCATCAAAGCCTGCGCCACGGGGAATCAGGACGAAGTCGAGGCTTGGGCCGGGCTTTGTCAGGCAATTTTTGGGAGCGCTGAATTTCGCTACCTGGACTAAGAACATCGAAAGTATATGAACACGTTCAATCGTCGTGACATGTTGAAAACCGTCAGTGCCGGCTTTGGCTTCACCGCTTTCGCCGGCCTGAGCGCCATGGCATCCGAGGGTTATCAGAATCCCTTGTTGCCGAAGTCACCGCACTTTGCGCCAAAGGCCAAGCGCGTCATCTTTGCGTGCATGCGCGGTGGTCCGTCGCATGTGGACACGATCGACTACAAACCAGCCTTGGCACGCGACAACGGCAAGAAGACCGAGAGCAGCAAGGGACGCAAGCTGATGCAGTCGCCTTGGGAGTTCAGTCAGCATGGTCAGAGTGGTCTGCCGATTTCCGAACTCCTTCCGAATCTCTCCCGTCATGCGGACAAACTCTGTCTGCTCAACAGCATGTATGGTGACGTGCCCAGCCATCCGCAATGCTTCGTGCAATTGCACACCGGGAATTTTCAATTTGTCCGTCCGTCACTGGGGGCGTGGGTGCTCTACGGCTTGGGAACCGAGAATCAAAATCTACCCGGATTCATCACCCTTTGCCCTCCCGCTCGCGTGGGTGGTGCGCAGAATTACGGCAGCGCGTTCCTGCCCGCGGTTTACCAAGGCTCGAAGGTGGGCGAATTGAACCAGAATCTCAGCGAGGTGAAGTTCGATCATCTGCGCAATAAGCGCTTCGACAGCGATCTGCAACGCAAACAGATCGATCTCGTGCAGGCGATGAACACCGATCTTCGCGCGAAACATTCGGACAACGAACAGATCGATGGCGTGATTCAATCCTACGAACTCGCCTTCCGGATGCAGTCGGCCTTACCGGAAGTGATGACGCTGCGTGGTGAAAGTGAATCCACCAAGCGAGCCTATGGGATTGGCGAGAAAGGCACTGATGCCTTTGCTCACGAATGTCTTTATGCTCGTCGCCTCGCTGAATCCGGTGTGCGATTCATCGAATTGGGGCACTCCAGCTGGGATCAGCACAAAGGGTTGCGGAGCCGCTTGGCCGGGAATTGTCGAGCGATCGATCAACCCTTGGCGGCCTTGCTCGACGACTTGGACAATCGCGGCATGTTGGACGAAACTCTCGTCATCTGGGGCGGTGAGTTCGGCCGCACGCCTCACGTGAAGCAGGATGACGGGCGTGATCATAACGCCTCGGGATTCTCCTTCTGGATGGCGGGTGGCGGAATCAAAGGCGGCATGCGCTACGGGGCGACTGACGAGCACGGTATCGCTGCGGTTGAAAACAAGATGCACTTCCACGATCTGCACGCAACGATCCTGCACCAGATGGGACTGGATCACACCCAGCTCACCTACCGTTACGCTGGTCGCGATTTTCGGCTCACCGATGTACACGGCAACGTGCCGATGGACATTATCGCCTGAACGAAACCTATTGGGACGAGCCTGCGAGTGCGTTCTTATCGGAACAATTCCAACGCCTGAGCCCCGGACATTCCCGGCTCTACACCCAATGCTTCCGCCTGCGGGGTCACGGCCTTGATGTCGGCCGCCAGCATATCGTCGTAGCAATTCACCCCTTTCACAATCGCGCCGGCGTCGCCGTTGCGTTCGAGGGATTCGAGGGAGAGATATCCGCAGCAAAGTACGCCCTTGCTGCCGGAGATGACGAGCAACGGTCGGCCGAGCGGATGGTGGGTTTTGGTGAATGCGTCCAGGTTGATAGCCATGGACATTTCTGTTCACGAATCACCGAGAGCACAACTCCCAAAATCCAGGTTACCTCCGGAGATCACGGCAACGACAGATTTGCCGGCGAACCGATAGGCGGCTTTGCGAACAGCGGCAAACGTGACGGCACCCGACGGTTCGGCCACGAGATGCACCTGTTCTGCGATGGTCCGGGTGGCTTTGCGGATGTCGTCTTCGCTGACGAGAATGATGTCATTGAGCAGCGTGCGGATGATGGGAAAGGTCAGTTCACCGAGTGGAGTGCGCAGGCCGTCGGCTATCGTGTCGTAGCGAGAGGGCATCTCGATCTGCCTCGATTTGAGACTACGTGCGGCGTCGTCCGCCCATGCAGGTTCTGCTGCAATGACCTGCACCTGCGGTCTCAGGGCCTTGATTGCCGTGAGCAAGCCAGACAGGAGTCCGCCGCCGCCCACCGGAACCAGGATGACTTCGACGTCGGGCACCTGTTCGAGGATCTCGAGACCTACTGTTCCCTGACCGGCCATGACAAAAGGATTGTCGTAGGGATGGATGAACGTCGCTCCGGTCTTCTCCTGGAGTTCGGCACAAGTGTTCGCCCGCGAATCGGCATCGGGTTCACAGAGGATCGGTTCCACACCGAACGACCGCACTGTCGCAAGCTTGTTCGGCGCGGAGTTGTGCGGCATCACGACGTGAGCGGGAATGCCGCGCAAGGATGCGGCCCGCGAGAGGGCCGCGGCGTGATTGCCGGATGAATGAGTAACAACTCCCTTGGTCGCATCTGCTTCGGAGAGGGAGAATACGGCGTTGGTGGCACCGCGTGCCTTGAAGGCGCCGATGTGTTGCAGGTTCTCGGCCTTGAAATGGAGCTGGAGTCCAAGCTCTTTGGAAAGAGATTCGGAGGGCATGCACGGAGTTCGGACGACATGGGGTGCAATCCGGCCCGCTGCCTCGTGAATATCTGCAATCGCGATGGCTGGCTTCATCGTTGGTCGGCCCAACGCTTGCGTTGGGTTGTGGTGTGGTCGATCACTCCGTCGTTCTTGGAATTGAGTCCGCTGCGGGTGCTGCCGCGGTTGATCAGGCTACTGAGATTCTTGGACATCGAGGAGAGGTGATCGGGGTGGTGCTTGGCGACGTTGTTGGTTTCCGCAATGTCGTAGGCCAGATGGTAGAGCTCGGGGATACGCTTTTTGCCGCGGCTGCGATTGATGAAGGTCTGGTTGGGGTAGACCAGTTTCCAGTCGTGTTCGCGATAGGAAAATTCGCCGTGGTTGGAATGATTCACCAGCGAGTGACGGGGATTGGCAGGGCGTTTGCCACGGAGATCATTGAGAAAGCTGACACTGTCTTCCGCACCATTCGTGGGGAGATTCTTGCCGATGAGTTCGGCGCAGGTGGCGAAGACGTCGTTGAGCCCGATGAGTTGTTTGCTTTGAGAGTTGGCTTTGATCTTGCCGGGCCAGCGGACGACAAAAGGAACGCGATGACCGCCTTCCCAGACGTCGCCTTTGTGTCCGCGGAATTCGCCGCTGGGCAGGTGGCCGGCTTTGATGAGGTCGGGCCAGCCTGTGTAGTGGGAGTGTCCGTTGTCGGCAGTGAAGATGACGATGGTATTGTCGGCGATCCCGGCGTCATCGACGGCCTTGATGACCTGGCCGGCAGACCAATCGGTTTCCATCACGAAGTCAGCAATGGGCGCGATCCCGCTTTTGCCTTTGAAACGTTTCGAAGGGACGACCGGTTCGTGCGGGGAAGT
>JBMYQZ010000308.1:0-4924 GCA_049601855.1 Limisphaerales bacterium
AAGGCCCGGCACAACGGCATTGAGCTTCATTTCAACTTCTCCCTGGACTCGAAGTCGGCCATGGATCCGGCCTCCTACGAATTCACCCAGTGGAACTACAAGTGGCAGGCCAGCTACGGTTCCGCCCAATGGTCGGTGAAGGACCCCAACAAACAAGGCCGTGATCCGGTCAAGATCACGGGTGCCCAGCTCAGTGCGAACAGTCGCTCCGTGTTCCTGGAGATCGAGGACTTCCAACCGGTCAACCAGATCCTCGCGAAGATCAAGCTCAAGGATCGTCTCGGACAAACCTTCGATGAAGAGATCTATTTCACCATCAATCGGGTGCCGTCCCGGTAATTTGTCCACGTAGGCTCCGGTAAACCTGTGCCAACGCGGACTTGAGGCCATACAGCTGGCATCACTCGTGCTAGAAAGGGCGCATGGCTACCGACACCATGCTGTTTTCACACCTCACCCCAGTCCTCGCCATCACGGTGGGCTGGTTCGACCTTGTCTTTATCGCAACTCTCGGCGCCGGCTTTTGGTTCGGCCGTCATCGGGGTGCTTCCAATGAGTATTATCCGCTCTTGCAATGGTTTGCCGTCTGTATCGCCGGCGCCATTTTCAGCGGGCCGCTCGGCGGTTTGATGCACAAATGGCTGGGACTCAGCGAATACACCTCCCAGGTGTTCGGCTATTTTGTGGGCGGCGGCATGATATTCATCGTGTTCGTCGTCATGAACGTGCTGAAGGTCAATGAGATCTTGGACGGGGACTTCTTCGGCAAGGGCGAAACCCACGTGGGTGGCGTCTTTGGCAGTCTAAAGTTCGTGATGCTCCTGATGATCCCGCTGGCCGTCGTCCAAGGCCGCAAGTTCAGCGAAGCGCAGATGGCCAGCACGACCCACGGCAAGGTTTAAGCCAGCATCTTTCAACAATCCATGACTGGCACCGGGATCGCCAATTTCGGCGGTTTCATGCTCATCAAACCGGCCGCGCACACCAAGGCCACCAAGGCCAATTCCGTGGGCGCGAAGAAAAACCGGCAGATGGACGCTGCCTCCAGTTCCGACTAGGAAATCTATCCCAACCACCCAACGAACCAGCAGGGCCGACGATCTGCGCTCCGTCGGCCCTGCTCCCTTTTTCGCGTGAGATTTTTCCCTATGCGCTAAAATTTCCCCCACCAGCAGCTTGAACGGCATTGAGCCCGGCGCAATCGCTACGTAGCCTTACGGAATTCAACATGCGTATCGCAATATTTGTCATCGCCCTGCTCCTTGGCTCCTTCAACGCCGATGCCGCCAAGAAAAATAAGATCCAGCCTCCGCCAGATGGCGTTTCCGTCCTCCGAGACATCGTCTACAAACAACCCTTCATCCGCCCGCTGGAACTTGACCTCTACCGCCCCAAGAACTTCAAGGGACGACTACCGGTCGTAGTCTGGGTCCACGGCGGTGGCTGGAAGAACGGCAGCAAGAACAACTGCCCCGCCAAGTTCCTGGCCCAACATGGCTTCGCCGTCGCCAGCATCGACTATCGCCTCACTCACCACGCCCAATGGCCCGCGCAAATCGATGACTGTCGCTCAGCGGTGCGTTGGCTTCGGAAAAATGCCGGAAAGTATCGGCTGAATCCAAACAAGATCGGCGCTTGGGGTTCTTCCGCCGGGGGCCATCTCGTGGCCATCCTCGGAACGATCGACGCCCCGGACGGCGAAGAAGTCTCCAGCCGCGTTCAGGCCGCCTGCGACTGGTTCGGACCCTCGGACCTTCTCACCATGCCTTACAACATGGTCTCAGCGAAGCGCACCATCGAGCAGGTCCGCAATTCCAATGGTGCCAAACTCCTCGGTGCCGCAGTCCCGGACATCCCCAAAAAGGCTCGCCACGCCAGCGCGCTTCATCACGTGTCCGTCGACGACCCGCCCTTCTTGGTCATGCACGGCGACGAAGACCCCGGTGTCCCCATCGACCAAAGCAACCGCTTTGCCGCTGCCCTCAAGAAAGCCAAGGTCGACGTCACCTACCACGTCGTCAAAGGCGCCGGGCATGGCGGCAAGCTGTTCAAGACCGACGAGGTTAATCAGCTCATCATCGACTTCTTCTCCCGCACCCTGAAGAACTGAACTCATGAAAGCACTCATCGTCCTATTACTTGGACTCTTAGCGATCCACGGCGCGGAGATCCCCGGTCCCTTGGCAGAAAAGGGCAAGCTCCTCTTCGCGGACGACTTCGAACGCACCGATCTCGGCCAATGGAAAGTGATCATCCCCGGGTTCAAGGTGAAAGACGGCGTCCTGGTCGCCACGCAGGATCGTGCCGATCACGGTTCCGTTGGTCGCGTGTACGTCCCGATGCAGGACCTCATCATGTCTTTCCGCTTCAAGCTCACGGGCTCCCCTCGTTTCAACCTCGTCTTCGACGACAAGAACCACAAAGGCTCCCACGCCGGTCACATCGTCCGCGTCGCTTACGCTCAACGGCAGATTCGTCTCGGCGACGACAAGGAAGGCATCATGCGCAACGACATCTTCAAGATGCGTCGCAATCCCGAGACCAAGGAAGCCGCCGACAAACTCCTCATCGGACGCGGCTCAAACGTGAAGGCCACGCTCGAGCAAGACCGCTGGTACACCACCACCATCGAAATCGTCGGTGATGAAATGCGTGTCTCACTCGACGGAAAACCCATCGGCTATCTCAAATCTCCCGGCCTCGCCCATTCCACCAAGCAAAGCGTCCATTTCACCGTCAGCGACAACGCCACCCATTTCGATGACGTGAAAATCTGGAACGCCAGCTTACCCGAGAAGCGCCGCCCCTGAAATGGAGAGACGGACCTGCGATTCCGCGCGTCGGTCGCGTCATCCCCAGCGTCCAACCCTCAACTATCCGTATTCTCCCGGCCGCGGAACTGTTCGCCCTTTAACCAAAGATTGGTGCCCAGGAAAATTCCAGATCCCAGAACACCAAATCCGGGAATCATTGCGTCCTCGCGAGTCGGTGCCTGGTTGAAGAACCAGAACGCGACAATGAGAAACGAACCAAAGGTGAGAACAGCTCCAATGCGTGCGAAGTTTTTCATGACTGAATGCACTTACTTTGCAATACAAAGTAGGTTTGTCAAGTCTCGTCAATCACCGGAGAAACCAACATTCCGATCCCTTCAATCATCGCCTCGATTCGATCCCCGGACTTGAGAAAAGTCTTCGTCGTATTCCCCACCCCGGCAGCCGTCCCGGTCGAAATCATGTCTCCTCGTTCCAAGGTCACAAAACTCGAGATAAACGAAACCACTTCGGCCACCGAAAAGATCTGCTGCGCCGTCGAAGCGTCCTGCCGTACTTCACCGTTTACACTTAGCTTCATACCCAGCTTTTGCGGATCCGGAATCATCGCCGTCGAAGCGATGCACGGACCGCTCGGGCACGAACCATCGTGCCACTTCCCGTGCAGCCAATCGAAGAAACGATCACGTGGACGTTCTTTGCGATCCGGATTCGGCCGAAACTTTCGATCCGAAATATCATTGAAGATCGTGTAACCGGCGACATGCGACAAAGTCTCTTCTTCCGCAATCGCCTTCCCGCCTTTCCCAATCACCACTCCCAGTTCCAGTTCCCAATCAATGTGGTCCGGCGAAACACTCGGGACAACTACCGGATCTCCGGGGTTCGTGAGCGTGGTCGTTGGCGGCTTCATGAACACGTAAGGAAACGTCTCCGCCCGCTCCGCCGCAATCTCGCCACCTTCTTCGATATGCTTGGCGTAGTTACCCGCCAACAGGAATAATTTGTTAGGCTTGGGAATGGGGACCAGCAGTTTTACCGAAGCGGTCAGAATCGGCTCCCCGGTATCTCCACCGGACATGTAATCCAACAGATCCGGATCCTCCGAACCGACGATTGGACGAATGGTTTCGTCTTCGTAAACACCGGCCAGTATCCGGCCGTCCTTTTCAAATCGGCAAATGCGCATGTCGTTATTCGTCGGCCGAGGATTCAGTCCGTGTGGCCCAAGTCAATCCCGCGATGGAATGTTGAGGACGATCACCGACCAACCAGGCCACCAGCAATGTCGCCAGTAGCGAACATGGCATCACCCAGGTAAAACTCAGCACCGGCCATCCCGACCCGAACAAATCTCCGATCTGCTTCGAGTAACCGATTCCGATACTCACCAGCAGCCCGCAACCCACTCCGATGATCGCACCGCGCTGCCCGGTCTTCGGCAGAAACATCCCGATCAGGAACAACCCACCCAACGGTCCGGTGATCGCGTTAAAGGTCCGCGGCAAAGCCGCCACGATGCCCCAGTCGTCCGGCATGAAATTGAGTAAGTACGCGGCACCGGTGATGAAGACCCCAGTGAACGCCGTGATGACCATCGCGTATCGAACCCGCTCTTCAGATTCTTTCTCCCGCTCGGCTGAGATCACCGTCGCGATGGAGTTGATCCCCGAGTCGATGCTGGACATCGCCGCCGCCAGCAAGGCCGCCAAGACCGCACCACCCACCCCGGGCGGCATCTGATGAATCGCAAATACCGGGAACACCAGATCGTATCGTCCCTGTCCGACAACATCGCCTTCCACCACTTTACCCTGCCCGACGTAGTAATGCACCAAGGCCAAACCCACCGTCACCAGCAGCAGATTGATTCCCACATTCAGCACCGATGCCGTCACAAAGCTGCGCCGCGCCGCCTTCGCATCCGTGGTGCTGAAGTAGCGCTGCACCGTCATCTGATTCGAAAGATGCGTACACACGTGCCAGATGCACATGTGCAGGGCCACCGTGAACACGGTCACTCGCACCCGCGGATCCAGACTGAACACCGGCAAGGCCTCGTGATCCTGCGATTTCAGATGTGAGGTCATCGTCTCGAACCAGTCGAAGATTCCGCTCTGCGTCTTCACTGCCACAAACGCGACCGCAAA
>JBMYQZ010000308.1:4934-6724 GCA_049601855.1 Limisphaerales bacterium
AACACCGCCCCACCGATCAGCAACGCGACTTGAATCACGTCCGTCCAGATCACCGCGCGCAATCCGCCGATCATCGTATAAACCGTCGCTACCGCTCCCACCACGATGAGCACTGTCAGCAGCGACCAACCGCTGATCAGCGCCAAGGCCTTCGCCGTCGCCAAAACCACAAATCCCATCCACATCACCACCAACAGGATGAACAACACCACTCCCACCCGGCGCGTCGCCGTTCCAAATCGTTTACCCAGATACTCGTAGGCCGACGTAAACCGGAACTTCATCATGAAGGGAATGCAGATGAGCCACACGATCAGCATCTCGATCGGGATCGCCAACATCTTGCCAGCAAGATGGGTTACTCCTGATTTCCAGACCTCTCCCGGCTCAGCGAGATACGTGAGACTCGAAAGAATCGATGCGATGACACTGACACCCACGGCAAACCACGGCATCCGTCTCCCCGCCAGAAAGTATTCCTCATCACTCCGCTCCTTACGTCCCAACCAAACCCCAAGCCCGATCATCCCCGTCAGGTAGACAACGATGACCGCATTGTCCTGCCAAGTGAGAGTCGCGAGCATGAACGGAAGTCTGCGATAGCCTGAAAGTCAGTCAATCCCCATCAAAGGAATCAAGCACACCCTCGGGAAGCTGCAGATTCAGCGCATCGAACGCCTGATCCACCTGGCCGAGGTTACGTGCACCAATCAACACGCTCGTCAGATTTGCCCGCGACAAGGCCCAGGCCAACGACAACTCCACCAACGAGCGCCCCGTGTCCCGAGCCGCAGCGTCCAAGCGATCCAACACTCCGTAACCATGATCAGTAAAATAGATCGGCTGATGCTCCGGGATGACATCGAAGCGCGTGCCCTTGGGCACTTCCCCATCACGTCGATACTTACCCGCCAGAAATCCCGCCGCCAACGGACTGTACGAAATAACGCCAACGTCCTGATCCAAGCAAAGCGGTAGCATGTCCGCCTCGATCTCCCGCTGGACCAAGTTGTAAGGCGGCTGCACGCTTTGAATTGCCGCGCCTTCCCCTCGTTCGTTTACAAGCAAAGCCTTCGCCAGTTGCCACGCCTGCCAATTGCTGCATCCGACGGCCCGAATCTTTCCGGCATCGACCAGTTCAGCCAAAGTTCCCAGCGTCTCCTCCAGCGGCGTCTCGTCATCCCAATGGTGCAGCTGATACAGATCGATCCGATCAGTGCGTAATCTCGTCAGGCTTTCCTCCGCCGAACGCAGCACATGCTCCCGCGTCAAGATCCCGTTCACTTTCGTTGCCAACACGACCTCATCCCGGCACCCCCGATCTGACAGCCATTTGCCCAACACCGTCTCCGAAGCCCCAGCCGCATACGCCGCCGCTGAATCCAACAAATTGATCCCCCGCTCCCTCGCCCGATCGAGAACGGCGAAGGATGTTCTCTCGTCGATCTCCCGACCAAAGGTGACGCAACCCATACCGATCGAACTGACTTTCATCCCGGTGGATCCAAGAAGGCGGTAAACGAGTTCCATTCCGTGCAATTCTGCATGCCGCCATTCCCGAGTCCAGCGCTGCACTCAATTGAGAGCGCCCAGATGAATTCTCCTGCGGCATTGAACATCCAAGTGATTTGCCGTAGATAATTCCCAGATGATGCCCCGTCAATTGATCGCCCTCTTCAGCCTCGCCACGCTCGCAGCGTCGGCGGACACGATCTCTTTCGAGCGTCACATCCGGCCCATCTTCCAAACGCATTGCTTTCATTGCCACGGCGAGGATGGGGCGAAGAAGG
>JBMYQZ010000309.1:0-6714 GCA_049601855.1 Limisphaerales bacterium
ATCCACAAGTACAACATCATCCCACTACTGATCGGCAGCCTGAAGGCCACGCTGGTGGCCATGCTCTTCGCGGTGCCGCTTTCCCTCTTTGCCGCCATCTATGTCTCCCAACTCGCCAGTGTGAAGCATCGTGAATGGTTGAAACCCGCCATCGAAATGTTGGCCGGCATTCCTTCCGTCGTACTTGGTTTTTTCGCCCTCATCGTCATGGCGACCGTCCTGCAGAATGTGTTCGGCTACGAGTCGCGACTCAACGCCTTCGTCGCCGGCATCGCGTTGGGTCTGGCCATCATTCCTGTGGTCTTCTCAATTGCCGAAGACGCTTTGACCAGCGTGCCGCGGAGCTACACGCAGGCGGCGTTGGCCTTGGGCGCGAGCAAGTGGCAGGCCGCATGGCAGGTCGTGCTGCCGGCAGCCTTACCCGGTGTGTTCGCCGCCATCGTGCTCGGCTTCGGACGCGCCATTGGTGAGACGATGATCGTGCTCATGGCCAGCGGCAACGCGAGCATCATGGGCTGGGATATCCTGGATTCCACGCGCACGATCACCGCCACGATTGCTGCCGAACTCGCCGAGGCCGTCTTCGGCGGGCACCACTACCGCATCCTGTTCATGCTCGGCACAGTACTTTTCGCAGTGACCTTTCTCACCAATCTTGTTGCCGACCTCATCATCCACCGCCTCAAAGGCAAGTTGGAGGGCAAGGGATGAAAGGCGGCACCACATCCGAGATTCCTGGCTTCCAAACCGGTCGCCGCGATTGGGGCTCGTTCTTCTTCTCCGGACTCACTGGCTTGGCCACCTTCCTGATCCTGGCCATCCTCGTCGTCATTCTCGGCAACATCGCCCTGCTCGGCTGGGAAGGACTCAGCTGGCGCTTCGTCACCGCCGGCACGGAACAGGACATGTTCGACGTCGACAAGGCTGGCGTCATGCCGATGATCGTCGGCACTTCCGCCCGGGTGATACTCATGACCATCTTCGTCATTCCGATCGGTGTGACCACCGCGATCTACCTCACCGAATACGCCAAGAATACCTCACCGATGACCCGCATCATCCGCGGCGCCGTCAACAATCTTGCCGGCGTCCCGTCCATTGTGTTCGGACTCTTCGGTCTCGGCTTCTTCATCAGTTTCATCGGTGGCCACATGGACGAAATGATGAACCCCGATCTCGAGAATCCCGTGTGGGGCAAGCCGGCGCTCCTCTGGGCTTCAATGACGCTGGCCGTCATGACCTTGCCGGTCGTTATCGTCGCCACCGAGGAATCACTCAAGGCCATCGCCCCCGGACTCCGCGAAGCCAGTCTGGCGTTGGGAGCCACCAAATTGCAGACGATCATCAAGGTCGTCCTGCCCCAAGCCCTGCCTGGCATCTTGACCGGTGGCATCCTTGCCGTCAGTCGCGCCGCGGGCGAAGTCGCACCCATCCTGTTCACCGGCGCCGCGTACTACATGGCCAATCTCCCGCATTCCCTGTCCGATCAATTCATGGACCTCGGCTATCATGTTTTCATTCTCTCAACCCAGTCCCCGAATATCGACCAGACCCGCCCGATCCTTTACGCAACCGTACTGGTCCTGCTCATCCTCACCTTTGCCCTGAACGTCGTGGCCATCCTGGTCCGCGCCAAGGTCCGCCGCCAGTTGCGGGCCATGAATTGATCTGCCTAAGATGACGAACTTGGAAACCCAACCCTCGACCAGTACCGCCGAAGCCACGAACCTTGACCCGTTCATCGAAGTTCGTGATCTCGATCTCTACTACGGACTCTCGCAGGCGCTGAAAGAGGTCAATATCCGGATGAACGAGAACGAGGTCACCGCCTTCATCGGACCCTCCGGTTGCGGCAAGTCGACGCTCCTGCGTTGCTTCAACCGCATGAACGATCTCATTGACGGCGTGCGCATCGAGGGCTCCGTACGCATTGGTGGTCATAGCATCTATGGCAAGGACGTCGATGTCATCGAACTGCGCAAACGCGTCGGTATGGTGTTTCAGAAGTCCAATCCATTCCCGAAATCGATCCACGAAAACATCGCCTACGGTCTCCGCCTGCACGGTATCAAGAACCGTTCGCAGATCGATGACATCGTCGAGAGCAGTCTCAAAGGGGCCGCGCTTTGGGATGAAGTGAAGGATCGGCTGCATGGCAGCGCCCTCGGTCTTTCCGGCGGCCAACAGCAACGTCTCTGTATCGCTCGCGCCATTGCCATTCAGCCGGCGGTGATCCTGATGGATGAACCCGCCTCCGCCCTCGATCCCATCGCCACCGCCAAAATCGAGGAGCTCATCCTGTCGTTGAAGAAGAATTACACGATCCTGATCGTGACTCACAACATGCAACAGGCTGCTCGTATCTCGGATCGAACCGCCTTCTTCTATCTCGGCGAATTGATCGAGTACGACACCACGACAAGAATCTTTACCAACCCCAGCAAGAAGCAGACGGAGGACTACGTCACCGGTCGCTTCGGATAAGAACAGCCAGCCGTATGTTACCAACCGATCAGGAAGCAGCCGCCCTCAAGGAGAAACTATTGACCATGGCCAGCCTGGCCATTGCCGCGACCCACAACGCGCTCAAGTCCCTCGTCGATCGTGACGACGAGCTCGCTCAAGCCGTCGAGGCCAACGACAATCAGATCGACGATCTCGAAAAGGAAATCGACGAACTCAGCATCACCCTGCTCAGCCGCGCACCGCTTGCTTCCGACCTCCGAATGATCACCGTGGCGATGAAGATTACGCACGACCTCGAGCGCGTCGGCGACGAAGCCACCTCCATCTCTCGCCGCGCGATCAACCTGAACGCCGAGCCGCAGCTCAAGGATTACGTCGACCTCCCGCGCATGGGCCAGATGGCGATCGACATGTTGAAGTCCGCCCTCGACGCCTTCATCGACAAGGACGCCGAGAAAGCCCGCGAGATCATCCCCCGCGACAAGGACGTCGACTCACTCAACAAGCAGATGCAGCGCGAACTCGCCAGCTACATGATCGAGAACCCGGCCAACATCACCCGCGCCCTGCACCTGATGGAAATCTCCAAACGAGTCGAACGCATCGCCGATCACGCCACGAACATTGCCGAGGTCGTTGTCTTTCTGCTCGAAGGCCGCGATATCCGCCACACGATCAAGAAGAAGGTCGCCGGACCGGCCTGAAGGTTGTCACCGGATCGTAACCGGGCTGCCATCGGCGCTTGACCAGAGGAGGGTAGCTTGACAGTGGCCTTGCTCCTGAGAGCGGGGTTGGCGGGTTCCGGGGCGTTCATCGTGTGTCCCTGGGGCCCGCACGTTCGTTGGTCTCTCAAGTTTCTTTCCATCGCCATCACCTTCGTGATCGGCAGGTTACGCCCCGGTTACAATTGCCTGCTGACGTCCCGTCATCGTTGACGAGTCGCCGCGAATGTCGTTTCTAATCACTTCATGTGTTCACGTGAGAACTTGTGTCGGGTGTTGCGGTTGGTTTTGTGTCTGTCCCCGTTGATTCTCAGTGGTTGTGCCACCGTGTTCGACGGCGGACCGGATAACATCCGGATTGATTCCGATCCCAATGGCGCGCGGGTTACGATCTACGATGAGTATGGTGACGTTGTCGCGTCCGGTCACACAATGTTCAAGGTGGCACTCAAAGCGGGCGGCAACTATCGGAACAGGAGCTATCGCGTGAAGGTCGAGAAGCTTGGCTTTGAACCCAAGGAGTTCCTGATTGAAGGCAAGGCCAACGGATGGTGGTGGGGCAATCTGCTCTATGGTGGCCCGCTCGGTGCGGTTGTCGTCGACCCGATCACGGGTGACATGTGGAAGCTCGATCCGGCCGAAGTGGAGGTGAAGCTGGAGAAGATCAAGATCCCGGAGGGCGATCACACCACCACGAGTTTGCTGATCCTCACACCGGATGAACTGCCGGCGGGGTGAGCGGATCCTTCGTCACAATTTCGTAACGGGCTTGTCATTCTTCCGCCACGGACCCATCGCAACGTGGGGCTGTGCGAAGTCAAAGATTCGCCCGGTTGTATCGGAAGCTGTTGACGCCCGCATTCTTGCTGGCGTCATGCTGCTTCGGCCTGGCTGCTGAGAGCGACGTGGCGGATACCCGTGCCACGCTTTCCAAGTGGGTGGAAGCCCGCCAGATGATTTCACGTTTGCAGGCGGATTGGCGGGAGGATCGGGAAACCTTGGACAGCACGATCGCGTTGTTTGACGGCCAACGGGAGCGCTTGGAAGAGAAGCTCAAGACGGTTGCAGAGCAGAACGACCAGGTGACGAAGGAGACGGGCGAGAACAAGGCGGAGTTGGACAAGTTCCTCGCTGCGCTCAAGCAGATCGAGGAGATGGTGGGAGGCTTCGAAGCGAAGGTGAAGGCGCAGGCCAAAAATTATCCGCCACCCCTGGCCGGTTTGGAGACAGTATCGAAGTTTATCGGTTTCATTCCGGAGAATCCCAAGGAAACGCAGGTTCCGGTCATCAGTCGCGTGCAGAATCTCATCGTGATTCTCAAGGCGGTGCAGGAGTTCAACAGCGAGCTGCATCTCGAGACGGAGATCCTGAAGAACGGGGACAAGGACGTGGAAGTACAGACACTTTATCTCGGGCTCGGTCAGGCCTGGTTCGTGGACAAGACCGGAGGCTTCGCCGGCACGGGCGGTCCTTCTGATGAAGGTTGGAAATGGACCACCGCAGCGCAGATCGCGCCTCAGGTGCAGAAGGCCATCGCAGTTTACGAAAAGGCTCAACCCGCCGCTTACGTGGCACTTCCCGTGGAGGTAAAATGAGACGCTGCGTGTCGGCATTTTTGCTCGCTGCCACCACGGTCATCGGAGCGCAGGATTTCAACGATGTTTCGTCGACGGCGAAGCAGGACTTGGAAAAGGCGTTGAAGGACCTGGCTGCCGTTCAGAAGCAGATTTCCGAAGAGAAGATCCCGCTTTCGCGCAAGATGAACATGGCCGAAGAGGCCGTGCTTGCGAAACGGAAGGAACTCGACAACCGCGAGCGCGAGCAGGCGAACCAGATGGTGGATCTCGGCGTGTTGAAGAATCAGGTGAAGGGGCGGAGTGAGCAGGTGGGGTATTTGTCGGGACTGTTCAACGAGTTCTCCCAAGCGGTGGAGAGTCGCCTGCACGAGGCGGAGTTCAGTCGCTACGAGGAGACGCTGCAAGCCGGACGAGCAGCGGCGGAAGACAAGTCGCTGGCTCCCGCAGAAGCCTTGGAACGACAGGCGGCCACTTTGGGGCTGGCGATCGACCGCATCGACGCCCTGCTGGGCGGGGAAGTTTTCGAAGGGCAGGCGGTGGCTGGAGGTGCGGTCGAGCAGGGCAAGTTTGCCGTGTTTGGTCCGGTGGCAGTCTTCTCCGCAAACACGACGGATGTGGCCGGAACAGCCAAGCGCAATCTAAACAGCAAAGAGCTGTCGGTCACTGTTCCGCCGGCCGAAATGGCTGGGGGGATCAAAGGCATCACCGAATCCAATATCGGAGCTCTTCCGGTCGACACCACGATGGGAGATGCCGACAAGATCGCCGCCACCGAAGAAACGCTCTACGAACACGCCGCCAAGGGCGGTCCGACAATGATTCCCCTGCTCGGTCTCGGCGTCTTGGCCGTGCTGATCGGTGTTTTCAAATACTTCCAAATCGGTTTCATCCGCCTCGCGAGGCCGCGTGACATTCAAATCATTGTGGATCGCGTCAACGAGCGGAACAACGGCAAGGCCATCGAACACGCCAGTCGCATCCGTGGTCCGGTCGGCGACATGCTGAAAGTGGCCATCGAGCATTCGAATGAGAAAAAGGAGTACATCGAGGAAGTGCTCTACGAGAAGATGCTGAAGGTGCGTCCGCGCTTGGAGGCATATCTCCCGGTGGTGGCGATCGCTGCGGCCACGGCGCCGTTGCTTGGTCTGCTGGGAACGGTCACCGGCATGATCAACACCTTCAAGGTGATCAGCGTGTTTGGCACGGGCGATCCCAAGACACTTTCCGGCGGTATTTCCGAGGCGCTCGTTACGACGGAGTTCGGCCTGATCGTCGCCATCCCGGCGCTGCTCATCCATGCCGTCATTTCGCGCAAGGCGAAAGGCGTGATGGGCGCGATGGAACAGATCAGCGTGGCCTTCATCAACGGCGTGGATCCCACGATCTGCGACGAGGAAGAGCCGGCTGCGCCCACACCTCCAAACACTCCTGCCGCTACTCCCGAGCCGCCACCCGAAGCAAATGCCGAGGGCGACGACGAAGCACTCCCTGATCCGCAACCTGCCTAAGAAAGAAAAGTTATATGGAAGCAACATCACCCGAGTTCAAAGACTACCTCGCCCAGGCCCTCAACGTCTGGTCGGGCGGCGGCTGGACTATGATTCCACTCTGCCTGATCGCCATGGGCATCTACGTCAGCGGCATGAGCCTGCTCGTCTGGTTTCGTCAGCGTGAGTTCCGCAGCGTATCCGAAGCGCAATGGCGTGGCTGGGTAACCGATCCGTCCCAAGGCAAAGGCGAAGTCGGCGAGATCATCCGTTACACCACCGACGAGGTGCACTGCCCGAACGAAGTCCAGGATCGCTTCTCGGAAGTTGGTTTCTCCAAGTTCCCCAAGATCGAACAGCGTTTGAACCTGATCACAGTGTTGGTCAATTCCGCCCCGCTCATGGGTCTGCTCGGAACGGTGTTGGGTATGCTGGCAACCTTCTCCGCGCTCTCGCAGGGCG
>JBMYQZ010000310.1:0-6689 GCA_049601855.1 Limisphaerales bacterium
GAGCACCGAGCATGATCATCAGGACACTCTCTATTCTTGCCTGCGCTCAACTTTGCATTCACGCCGATGAAGCGGCCGTGTTGAACAAACTTCGAGGCACGGTCGACAAGCCACAAACGGTTCGCGTGAAGAGGGACCGCGAGACCGGCAACATCGTCGAACTCGCACTGAATGCCCCGGATCTGCAGAACGACGATTTGCGGCTGTTCAACCAACTTCCCCACCTCAAGCGTCTGACTATTTCCCATGCCGGTTACGCGAAGGGAAAGAAGACAGGAGTGGATTTCTCCGGCGTCATCCACCTCCGTAAACATCCGTCACTGGACTATTTCTCGGCTGGCGGGGCCGTGGGCAAAGAGTATCTCGCGGCCTTGGCGCAGTTGATCAACATCACCGAACTCTACATCCAGACGACGCACAGCGTGGATGCCGATTGGAAACCGATCGGCACCATGACCCACCTCAGGTATCTCGGAATCCGCGTCCGCAATGATCGCATGAGCAACTTGACCGAGGGGATGTTTGTCCATCTGAAACCTTTGAAGAATCTCGACCACTTCCTTCTCAGTGAAATGACATTCAAGGACCCGCAGCCGCTCATTGATTTCGTCGTCACGAATCGGAAATTGAAGAAACTGACCCTGCGCCGGTGCGTGAATTTTCCGAGGGACGCCCGTGACGCCATCCGTCGATCTCATCCGGATTTGCAGATTGAAATTCGCGATCGTTGACGATGGGTGATTCCGATTCCAATACGGCTGACGCCCGCTGGTTTCTGACGACGCACTGGAGTGTGGTGCAGGCGGCCGGTGGCGACTCGACGCGGGCCTTTGCCGCCATGGAACGCTTGTGCCAGACCTATTGGTATCCGCTCTATGCGTACGCCAGGAGAGCGGGACATTCGGCGCCGGATGCGGAGGATTATTCGCAGGCGTTTTTTCTCAAATGTCTGGAAAAGGATACCCTCAGCGCGGCGGACCAGGCACGAGGTCGCTTTCGTTCGTTCCTCTTGATCGCCTTCAAGCGCTTTGTTGCCAACGAACAGCAGAAGGCCCGTGCCCGCAAACGGGGCGGGGGAAGTCGCTTGGTCGAACTGGACGCGTTGGAGGCGGAGGAACGATATGCACTTGAACCGGCTGACGTGGCTTCGGCGGACAAGCTGTTCGAACGACGTTGGGCAATGACGCTCCTGGATCGCGTGCTGGAAAGGCTGGAATTGGAACAGGCCAACGCGGGTAATTCAGACACGTTCGCCGCGCTGAAGGAGTTCCTCACCGGCGCCGGTCGCGGCACGCCCCACTCGGGCCTCGCCGCGCGACTGGGCGTCACGGAGAACGTGGTGAAGGTGACGGTGCATCGCTTACGCAAGCGTTACCGGGAACTGCTCAACGACGAAATCGCCAACACGGTGTCATCGTCGGAAGACATCGAGGAGGAACGTCGCCACTTGTTGAGCGCGCTGGCTGGTTGAGCGGACCGATCTCCCGGCGACTTTTTTTCATTCTTTCGGTAACCTTTGTCTTCCGTTGCCAAAGTAGTGGGATAAGCGGCGAAATCGGCCGCGCTCACGAACATGAATACCCAAAAGAATTGTCCCGAATGCGGTGTCGAACTGCCGCCCGATGCCCCGGTTGGCCTTTGTCCCCGTTGCCTTCTGCAGAGTGCCACGGCACCCCAGAGTTCTACGGGCGAAGGAAGCGGTGGCATCGCCTCGGCCCGGCCGGTGATTGGAGCGGATTACGGCGGCTACCAGATCATTCGTTTGCTGGGGCGCGGGGGAATGGGCGAGGTCTACGAGGCGGATCATCTCGCGAGCGGTCGCCGAGTGGCCTTGAAGGTGATGAATCATTCACTCACCTCGGAGACGGATCGGATGCGCTTTCTGCGTGAGGGACGCCTGGCGGCGTCAGTCAGTCATCCGAATGTCATCTACGTTTACGGTAGCGAGGAGATCGATGGCGTGCCGGTCATCGCGATGGAACTGGTGCATGAGGGCACGCTCAAGGATGTCGTGCGCAAGCGTGGACCGCTGCCCGTGGGGGAAGCGGTTGAACAGATGTTGCAGGTCATCGCCGGACTCGAGGCGGCCAATGTCACCGGCGTGCTGCATCGCGACATCAAGCCCGGCAATTGTTTTGTCGGAGCGGATGGCACGGTGAAGGTCGGCGATTTCGGTCTTTCCATTTCAACCCTGGCCCGGCCGGAATCGATGGTCACCACTGCCGGTTCCGTGCTGGGGACACCGGGTCTCGCGTCGCCCGAACAACTTCGCGGCGAGGAACTCGATGTGCGGTCCGATATCTATTCCGTCGGCGCGACCCTGTATCATCTGTTGACCGGTAGGTTGCCCTTCAATGCGGAGGACCTGGTTCAGTTGATCGCCAACGTGCTGGATCAACCGCCGAAATCTCCCGCCGATCATCGACCCGATCTTCCGGCTGGTCTGGTGCGGGTGATCCTTCGTTGTCTGGCGAAAGATCGGGGGCAGCGCTGAGCCAGCTACACCGAATTGGCCGACGCCCTGCGCCCCTTCAGGGAAGCCGCTCCGGAGCCGGCCGGGTTGGGTGTGCGCGTGGTGGCCAACATGCTCGACTCCCTGATCTCGACCTTTCCCATGTTCGTTGCCATCGCATTGACGGGATATGGCATGGACGTTCTGTTCCTCAGTGAACGTTCGCTCTTCCATGGCCTCTGCTTCCTTGGGCAAATGGGATTCGGCTGGATGCATTTCGCGTTCGCCGAAGGGATCTGGGGTGCCGGTTTTGGCAAGGCACTCTGCGGCATTCGCGTGGCGCGACCGGATGGTTCGCCGCCAGGTATCTGGCGGGCGTTGGGTCGTGTGTCCATCTTCGAAACCTGCTCACTGATCCCGATGGCCATTACTTGGATGCTGTTTTCCGGGGAGGATTATCGCCGGATCTATGACGACTCGGATATCTTGACAGACTGGCTTACGCCGGTGGTGTTGGTCGTTCTCTTCATCACGATGCGACGCGCAAATGGCTGGGCGACGATTTACGATCTGGCGACGGGCACGCGGGTGGTTCGTCGTGATCGTGGTGAGCAACGCCCGCCCGTCCCCGCCGCAAGTCCCTCGGTCAAAAATGTGTCGCTCCCCGAGCAATTTGGTCCCTACCAAGTTTCCGGTCAGCTGAACGAACAGGGTGGAAACGCATTGCTGCTCGGACACGATCCGGGATTGCGCCGCGATGTCTGGATTCATCTTGTACCGCCCGACGCACCCATGGTGAGTGCCCGTCCCACGCGCCTGCGCTGGCTCAATGGGCAGCGGGAATCGGACGCCAACTGGGATGCCTATGAGGCTCCGGCGGGTCGGGCCCTTCTGCAGATCGTTCGCTCGCCCCAACCCTGGTCATCCGTCCGCTTCTGGTTGCGTGACCTGGTGGAGGAGTTTCAAGCCTTGCAGGAAGACGGCGAAACTGAATTGCACCTGGATCGTGCCTGGGTTCGTGAAGACGGCCGCCTCGTCGTGCTGGACTTTCCCGCGCCGGGTGTGGTCGACCCTGAATTCGCTCCCTGCACCTCACTCGAATCATTGCAGGATCGACTCGCTGATTTGGCCGACCGCGCTCATCGCGGAGAGCAAGAAGGCGTGACTCTCCAAGGCCCGCGGCCGGTCGCCGCCGGATCGTTTCTCACCCGCCTGAAGGACCGCGCCTTTGACTCTCTGCCCATGCTGCTCGGCAACCTCCAATCGCTCACGCGTCAGCCGGCGTTGGCCTCGGGGCGCCTGCGGATTGGCGCCATCTTGATCGCCCTCGTCCCGGCGTTGTTCCTCAGTGTGATCCTGTATTTCTCGATGATCACCGACGTGTTGCGATGGGACAAGGCGTGGGAGCAGATGTTTCCCGACCGACCTTCCCTTCGGCTCACGCTCCTGCTTGATGTCGGAACGACCGACGAACATCTGCGAAACCAGATGCTTTTGTATACCGCTTCCGAATTCGGAGATCTGCTGGATAACACGGCGTTCTGGGAACATCCGAAACTGGGACGACAGATGCTGACCTCGGAGCGTGAGTACATCGCCGCCGCCGTTGAATTGTTAAAGGTGCTCGATCCGACACCGGAGGAGTTGGAGGGTGCCAGGAACCGGGTCGCAAGACTCGTGGCTGAGATCTCGGATTCGGATCACGAGATCGCGATTGAAAGTGGTCTGTTTCTGTTTGTCCTTTTTTACGTCTTCGGAGCCACCTGCTCGCTCTTGGGCGTATTAATTATTGGCCAGCCACCTGTCTTGCGTGCCATGGGCATGGCCGTGGTCAATCATCACGGCCAACCCGCGTCGCGCTGGCGTGCGCTGGCTCGCTGGGCGCTCGGTTGGTTGCCGGCGTTGTTCTTATTCGGTGCCGCCTGGTACTTCGGTCGGCCAGCCCTCCTTATTCTGGTCGCTTTCGCACTCGTCGTGATCGGACTTCGGAGTCGTCCCTGGCAGGCTTGGTTCGAATGGTTGACGGGATCCTACCTGGTGCCTCGTTGAGGCTACCGCGAGTTTAAAGGATGGAATTTCAATTTCTTGGGATCGACGCGAAAACTCGTCGGGATGGGTCGCAGGCTTTCCTTGACCCAGGACTTCGGCAGCCACTTATGAAACCAAGGAATGTGTTCACCGCCATACACGTGATTCGTGCCCACGGTGGCTGCGATGATGAGTCGGGAGTTCCTCAACTGAACGGAATTGGAGCCGGCTGCTTCGGAGTCCGATGTGACGGACAGCCAAGTGAAAATACGAACACCAGGATCACTGCACAGATGCCCGGCCCTCGCCCGTGACCGGCAGACGGCTCAGTTGCATTCAGTGGATTCCTTTTTTCCTCCATGGCTCTTTCGATGTGTGGGCCAGTTGATAAAGTATTCGTTCACCGACGGGAAGCATTGCGTAGCCGGGCAAGTCATTGTAGCAATTGCGGCTCCCGTTCGGCCGAACGGGCCAAGACATGTCCGATCCGACGATTATTTACACGAAAACCGATGAGGCTCCGGCCCTCGCGACTTACTCTTTCCTGCCCATTGTCCAGGCCTACACGAAGCCGTCCGGTGTGACGGTGGAGACGCGCGACATTTCGCTCGCAGGCCGTATCATCGCGAATTTCCCCGAGAGCCTGACCGAGGAACAGCGAATCGGTGACGCCTTGTCCGAACTCGGACAACTGGCCAAGACGCCCGAGGCGAACATCATCAAGCTCCCGAACATCAGCGCGTCGATCCCTCAGATGAAGGCGGCCATCGCCGAGCTTCAGGGCAAGGGTTACAAACTGCCCGACTATCCGGACGATCCCGCGAACGACGACGAGAAGGCGATCAGGGCGAAGTACGACAAGATCAAGGGCAGCGCCGTGAATCCGGTTCTGCGCGAAGGCAATTCCGATCGTCGCGCCCCACAGGCGGTGAAAGCCTACGCCCGGGCCAATCCGCATCCGATGGGCGAGTGGTCGAAGGATTCCAAGACCAACGTCGCGACGATGGGGAAGGATGATTTCCGCTCCAATGAGAAATCGATCACGGTGGCCGAGGCTACGACGGCAAAGATCGAGTTCGTCGCCGAGGATGGCAGCGCGACCACGTTGAAGGAATCGACCCCGTTGCAGGTCGGCGAAGTATTCGACGGCACCAAGATGAGCCGCGCTTCCCTGGTCGCATTCCTTGACGAACAGATTGCACGGGCCAAGAGCGAAGGCATTCTTTTCTCACTGCACATGAAGGCGACGATGATGAAGGTCAGTGACCCGATCATCTTTGGTGTCTGCGTGGAAGTGTTCTTCAAGGATCTCATCGCCAAGCACGGCGCCAAGTTCGCTGAACTCGGAGTCAACTTTAACAACGGCTTTGGCGATCTGACTGCGCGGCTCGATGAACTTCCCGCCGACCAGAAGGCCGAGATCGAAGCGGATATTGACGCCGCCTTCGCCAACGGCCCTGACGTTGCGATGGTGAATTCCGACAAGGGCATCACCAACCTCCACGTGCCGAGCGACATCATCATCGATGCCTCCATGCCGGCGATGATTCGCACCTCCGGCCAGATGTGGAACGCCGAGGGTGCCCAACAGGACGCGCTCGCCGTGATCCCTGACAGTTCCTACGCCGCGGTCTACCAGGCCACGATCGACCATTGCCGGGAGAACGGCGCCTTCGATCCGACCACGATGGGGACCGTCCCGAACGTCGGCCTGATGGCGCAGAAAGCCGAAGAGTACGGCTCTCACGACAAGACCTTTCAAGCTCCCGGGAATGGCGCCATTCGGGTCACCGATTCCAACGGCAACACGCTCATCGAACACACGGTGGAACAAGGCGACATCTGGCGCGCCTGCCAGACGAAAGACGCGCCGGTCCGCGATTGGGTGAAGCTCGCCGTGAATCGCGCCCGTGCCACCGGCTGGCCCGCCATCTTTTGGCTCGATGAATCTCGCGCTCACGACGCGCAGCTGATTGCCAAGGTCAACGAATACCTCAAGGACCATGACACCGACGGCCTTGACCTTCGCATCCTGCCGCCGCTCGAAGCCACCAAGGTTTCCCTCGAGCGCATTTCCAAGGGAGAGAACACCATCTCCGTCACCGGCAACGTACTGCGCGATTACCTCACTGATCTCTTCCCGATTCTCGAGGTCGGCACTAGTGCCAAGATGCTTTCGATCGTTCCCCTCATGAACGGTGGCGGCCTT
>JBMYQZ010000311.1:0-6644 GCA_049601855.1 Limisphaerales bacterium
CGTGGCGGCAGCGGTCGCGTGCAGTTCGCCCAATGGCTGGCCGACGAACGCAACCCGCTGACCGCCCGCGTCTGGGTCAATCGCGTCTGGTATCATCTTCTCGGCGCCGGACTGGTCCGGACGGTCGACAACTTTGGCGCCACGGGTGAAAAGCCGAGCCATCCCGAACTGCTGGATCATCTGGCCGCCGGGTTCACGAAGAACGGCTGGTCCACCAAGAAGTTGATCCGGCAGATCGTGCTGTCCCGAAGCTGGCAGCAGGCCGCGGTGAATCCCGTCGCGCTTGCCGCCGGCGTGAAGGAAACCGATCCGGACAACCGCCTGCTTTGGCGCGCCAATCGCCGACGCCTCGAAGCCGAGGCCATCCGAGACGCCATGCTTTTCGTGAGCGGCCGGCTCGACCCCGGACGCGGCGGCCCCTCGCTGCCCTATGAGGAGCCGGGCGCCTTCGGTGCCGGTGGCACGGGCAATTTCCGCGACAACGCGCGGATGTCCGATCACATCCGTCTTCGTCGCACGATCTACCTGCCGCAAAAGCGCAAAGGTCCGTTCACCGAGATCGATTTCATCAGCGCCTTCGACCTCCCCGACAACAACCACGAGACCGGCCGCCGCAACATCACCGCCGTCCCCACCCAGGCGCTTTACCTCACCAACTCCAAGTTCATCCAAGACTGCGCCGCGGCCCTCTCAAAACGATTCGCCCACCTCCCTACCGGCAAACGCATCGAAGCCATCTACCTCCACGCCGTCGGGCGCGCCCCGCAGGCCAACGAAACCATGCAAGCCGCCCATTTCATCGAACACCTCCGTCAAGGTTTGGACGACCAACAAAAAGCTTGGTCCCGCTTCTGCCAATCCATCTTAATGTCCAACGAATTCCTGTTCCGCAGCTGAGATGACCAACGACGCCCAACCCAAGGTAGCCGCGAGCACGAGCGAGCTGACCAACCGTCGCCGGTTCCTCCAGCAGGCCTCTTGCGGGATCGGCTACACCGCGCTCACCGCCGCGCTCCAACAACAGTCCTTCGCCGCGAAGTCCCCCTTGAAGCCACGAAGCGGTCATCACCTTGCCAAGGCCAAGCGCGTCATCTTCATGTTCATGCAGGGCGGGCCGTCGCAGATGGAGTCCTTCGACTACAAACCACAACTCAATGCCGATCACGGCAAACCCTCCCCCTTCGAACGCGATCTGAAGATCGAACAACCCGGCGTCGCCCAGATGCGCCTCTTCGGTTCCGGCTGGGAATTCGCCCGCCATGGCCAATCGGGTATCCGGGTCTCCGAACTGTTTCCTCACCTGGCCAACTGCATCGACGACATCGCCGTCCTCAACGGCATGCACACCGACAACCTCGCGCACGCCCCCGCCAGTCTCCAGCTGCACACCGGCTTCACCAACCTCGTCCAGCCCTCCATGGGCGCCTGGTGCGTCTACGGACTCGGAACGGAGAACCAAAACCTGCCCGGCTACATCACCATCGCCCACCCGACCAGCGGCGACGTCGGCAGCCCGCAGCACTACGGCAGCGCCTACCTGCCGGCCATCAACCAAGGCACCAACCTCGACCTTCCCGGCAAGGCAGGAGCCGCGGCTTCGCTGCGCAATTTGCAGGACAAGGGCATCGCCCCCGAGATCCAGCGCGAACAGCTCGACTTTGTGCGTCAGATGAACCGACGCCATCTCGCCGCCTCCGAACACGATGCCCAGATGGAAGGCATGATCCAGTCCTTCGAACTCGCCTTCCGTATGCAGACTGAGGCGCCGGACCTCTTCCGCTTCGACGACGAATCCGAAGCCACCAAGAAACTCTACGGCATCGGCGAATCCGCCACCGACCACGTCGGCCGGAAATGTCTCCTGGCACGACGCTTCGCCGAGGCTGGCGTCCGCTTTATCGAGGTCACTGCCACCGGCTGGGATCACCACGGCAGCATCCGCAGCGCCATGCCCCGCAGCGCGCGCGGCGTCGACAAACCCGTCGCGGGCCTCATTGCCGATCTGAAGGCGCGCGGCCTCTTCGACGAGACCCTCATCGTCTGGACCGGCGAATTCGGCCGCACCCCCTACGAACAGGACCTCAAAAACGGCAAAGGCAACCTCAACACCTACGGTCGCGGCCACAACCCCTTCGGCTTCACCACCCTGATGGCCGGGGGCGGTGTCCAAGGCGGCATCACCTACGGCGCCACGGATGAATACGGTTATCGCGCCGTGAAGGATAAGGTCAACCTCCACGACCTCCACGCTACCATTCTCCATCTCCTCGGTCTCGATCACGAACGCCTCACCTATCGGCACGCCGGCCGGGACTTCCGCCTCACCGACGTCTACGGCGAAGTGGTGAAGGACATCCTCACATGAACGGATTTCGTACCACTGCTGTTCTGTCCCTGCTGCTGGGTACATTCCCGGTTGCGCTTGGCGCCGACGCCATTTCCGTACTGCAACACAACTGCGTGGAATGCCACAACGCCCACGACAAGAAGGGCGGCGTGATTCTGGATCGTGAACCAATCGTCATCGATGATCCGGAGCTGATCGTGAAGATGGTATCCGGGCACTCGCCGAAGATGCCACCGAAGCGGGATCCGCTCTCAATCGAGGACGTGAAGGCCCTGCGATTGTGGGTGGCGGATGGAGCAAAGATTCGGGGAGGGCGGGTCTTGACCGATACACGCATTGCGGATCGGCAGTGGTGGTCGTTGCAGCCCTTGCGCAAGCCTGCTGTGCCCAAAGCTGAAAACGGTTGGGCGCGAAATGAAATCGACCACTTCGTGATGGCCAAACTTCGGGAGAGAGGACTGACACATTCGACTGAGGCCGACGCGCGGACTTTGATCCGCCGGCTGACCTTCGATCTGATCGGTTTGCCGCCGACCCCGGAAGAGGTTCGCGCCTTTGTGCGGGATTCGAAGAAGGACCGGGACGGGGCTTACGCGAAGCTGGTGGAGCGCTTGTTGGATTCCCCTCGCTATGGCGAACAATGGGCACGGCAATGGCTCGATGTGGCGCGCTATGGCGAGAGCCACGGTTACGACAAGGACAAGGCGCGCTTCAACGCCTGGCCGTATCGCGACTACGTGATCCGCAGTTTCAATGACGACAAGCCTTGGACGCGCTTCGTCCAAGAACAGGTCGCTGGCGATGTGTTGTATCCGAAAGATCCAGATGGAGTGGTCGCCATGGGCTTTGTCGCTGCCGGACCGTGGGACTTCATCGCGCACCACGAGGTGGGCGAAGGCAAACTCGACGGTCGCATCGCGAAGCACCTTGATCGCGACGACATGGTAAGCGTGGTCTTCAACGCCTTCATGAGCACGACCGTGCAATGTGCCCAGTGCCACAACCACAAGTTCGATCCGGTTTCGATGACGGACTATTACCGTCTGCACACGATCTTTGCGGCCGTAGATCGACGGGATCGCGTCTACGATCTGGATCCGGAGGTGGTGAAGAAGCGAGCGAAACTCGAGAGCGAGATCGCCGAACTCGACAAGAAACTGCGCGACCTGGGCAAGGCAATCGACACGGCAGGCGGAGAGAAACTGAAAGCCATTCGCGCTCGCATCGCGAAGCTAAAGAAGGGAGGCGAAGCCACCCTCAAATACGTACCAGAGCACGGTTACCACAGCCAGATCGTCAAGCGGCAGGACACCGAAAAATGGGTCCAACTAGAACTGCCGGAAGCCGTTGAATTCTCCACGGTACGATTGCGCGCCTGCTACGACAACTATGCCGGAATCGGCGGTGGTTTCGGTTTCCCGGCACGCTTTCGAGTCGAGGTTTCCGATGATCCGAAGTTTGCCAAAGACGTGCGGGTGTTGGCGGATCACACCAAGCGCAACTTCCTGAATCCCGGACTGGCCCCCGTCGATCTGCCCGGTGGCAAAGGCCGCTTTGTGCGCATCACCGCCACGAAGTTGGTCGAGCGAAAGAACGACTACATCTTCGCCCTCGCGGAGGTCGAGCTGTTGGATGCCCACGGCAAGAACCTCGCAAACAAGGCGAAAGTCAGTTCGAAGGACTCCATCGAAGCTCCCGGACGCTGGCGACGTGACAACCTGATCGACGGCAAGTTTTCGACTGGCGGTGACCCGAAGGCCGCTGCCGAATTGGCCGAGGCGCTCAAGACCATGAGCTCAGTCTTGGCCAAGATCGAAACTCCCGAACGCTTGCAGAAGCGCGGCGAGCTCCGCAAGCAACGGGACCAGGCGAAGAAGGAACTGACTGACCTGCCAGCCGGGAAGATGGTCTACACCTTGGCCACGGACTTCAAACCTCGCGGCAAGGTGATCCCCACCAAGGGCAAGCCGCGGAAGATTCACCTCCTTCATCGCGGGGACCTGCGTTCTCCAGGAGATGAAATGATGCCAGGAGCCCCGGCACTCTGGGACGGAATCCGTCCGGATTTCCCGCTGGCCAATCCGGCTGATGAGGGACAGCGCCGCGCCGCCTTGGCGCGGTACCTGACGCATCCGGACAACCCGCTCCTCTGGCGCTCAGCCGTCAATCGCGTCTGGCTCGGTCACATGGGACGCGGCATCGTCGATTCACCGAACGACTTCGGGCGCATGGGCATGAAGCCGACTCATCGCGACCTGCTCGACTGGTTGGCCGCCCGCTTTCGCGAGACCGAATCGATCAAGGACCTGCATCGCCTGATCGTCTCCAGTTCCACCTATCGCCAGGCATCGGCGAGCGATTCCCAGAAGGCGCAGGTCGATGGCAGCAACGCTTACTACTGGCGCATGAATCGTCGCCGGCTGCGCGCCGAAGAACTGCGCGACTCGATGCTCCAGGTCGCCGGCGCATTGGACCTGACCATGGGCGGACCCAGTTTCCGCGACTTCAAGTTCAAGGACGATCACACCCCGAAGTATTGGTATCATCTGCACGATCCCAACGATCCCAAGACCCATCGGCGCACAATCTACCGCTTCATCGCCCGCAGCCAGACCCAGCCCTTCCTCACCACGCTCGATTGCGCCGACCCCTCGCAGATGGTTCCGAAGCGCGACGAAACCACCACCGCCCTGCAGGCCCTCGCGCTGCTAAACAATCCCTTCATGACCGCCATGAGCGAAAAATTCGCCAACCGAACCAAGAACGTCGACGAAGCCATCTGGCTCGCGCTCGGTCGCGCTCCGGCCAAGCCGGAACGTCAGACTTTGAACAAGTATACCGAGGCTCACGGCATGCCCGCGACGGCCCGCCTCGTCTTCAACCTCAACGAGTTTGCCTATGTCGATTGATTCACATTCTCGGCGTCATTTCCTTGGCGGTCTGACTTCCACCTTCGGCGGTCTCGCCCTCACCGAATTGCTCGCCAACGAAGGCGAATTGTCCGGGTCGCACCACCAGCCCAAGGCCAAACGCGTGATTCAGTTGTTCATGGCGGGAGCGGCGAGCCACGTGGACATGTGGGACTACAAGCAGCAGTTGGAGAAGGAACAGGGCAAACAATGGGATCCCGGTGAAAAGGTGGAATTGTTTCAGAGTTCGCCCGGTGTGAGTCAGCGCTCTTACTGGGAGTTCCAACGCTACGGTCAATCGGGCAAGAACATCAGCGACGTGGTGGCTCCGCTTGGGCGGCATGTCGACGACATCGCTTTCGTACACGATCTGGTGGGACAGACAGGCGTTCACAGCCAGGGAACGCTCTTGCAGACCACCGGATTCAATCGCCCTGGATTTCCGAGCGCCGGATCCTGGGTCAGTTACGCCTTGGGTTCGGAGAACGAGAATCTGCCGAGCTTTGTCGTGCTGCCGGACCATCGTGGTTTTGCCTCCAACGGCGTGAAAAACTGGTCCTCGATGTTTCTGCCGGCACAACATCAGGGAACGGTCATCCGTCCCGGCGACAAGACGCCAATCAACGATCTTTATCGGCCGGAGAAGATCAGCGAGTCAGCCGATCGCGATGCGCAGGAGGTGCTGCGTTTGTTGAATCAACGACACGCCTCGACCCGTCCGGGAGACAGCCGCTTGGCCGCCCGCATCCGCAGCTACGAACTGGCAGCGCAGATGCAGCTCAGTGCGACGGAAGCATTGAAAGTCTCGAAGGAGCCGCAATACATCAAGGACCTCTACGGCCTCGCCTCGGAAGGAACGGGCGTCGACGACTCCCAGATCAATCTCAAGGCGGAAACGGAATTCTTCGGTCGCAAATGCCTCGTCGCCCGTCGCTTGCTCGAACGCGGCGTACGCTTCGTACAAATCTTCAGTGGTAACGAAAACGGCTTCCCGCGCCGCAACTGGGATTCACACGAAGACGTCACTCGCGATCATGGTCCCTTGGCCGGCGGCATGGCCTTCGCGACCGCGGGCTTGATCCAAGACCTGAAACAACGCGGCATGCTCGAAGACACGATCATCCTGTGGACCACCGAATTTGGCCGCATGCCCTGCGCCCAACGCACCACGGGACGCGACCACAACCCCTTCGTCTTCACCAACTGGCTCTGCGGCGGTGGCATCAAGGGTGGTACCTACGGCGAGAGCGACCAGTGGGGTTTCAAACCGCGAAACCCGAGCACCGCCACTCAGGTCTACGACATTCACGCCACCATCCTGCATCTGATGGGCATTGATCATGAACGACTGACCTACCGCTACCAGGGCCGCCGCTTCCGACTCACCG
>JBMYQZ010000312.1:0-6625 GCA_049601855.1 Limisphaerales bacterium
CGCTGCCGTGGGTCTGCAGGTGGATCGGCCCCTCGCTGTAGACAGGCTGGTCGCGGTGGTAGTAGTTTTCCAGCTCGACGTTGTCGATGACTTTCTTGCCGTTGAGCACGACGGTGAGGCGATCGCCTTTCATCGTGATCTTGAAGGTGTTCCATTCGCCGACCGGTTTGTCGGCGTTCATCTTGGGCGTCACACCGGCGCGGACTTCCGGCGGCATCTTTTGGTCGCGACGATAGCCGTACACCTCACCGGAACCGATCGGCCAACACCAGATGTTGATCTGTGATTTACCTTCGCCGCGCAGGTAAATGCCGGAATCGGCATTTGGTCGCGGGATCTTGATCACCTTGCCGTTCTCATCAAGTTTGTCCGAACCGTCGGGCAAAACGATCGGCATCGGATAAAGACCGGTCGTGCGCTTGATCTTCCAATCGATGAGCAGTTCGAAGTCGCCGTATTCCTTCGTGGTCCAGAGATTCTTGTTGTTGCGATCCGGGGCTTCGCTCAAGGCGTCATAATCGATCACGCCATCGATGATCTTCCAATGTCCGCCGTCCAGTGGATCGACGCGCCAGTTGGTGAAGTCCTTGCCGTTGAAGAGGGCTTTGAATCCCTTGGGCGGCTGGTTGAGTTTATTGGCCGCGTCGGCGTGCAACGCGATCGCAGCCACGAACAGGAGGGAGAGGAGTCTTGTTTTCATAAGCGGGGATTCAGTCGTGATAGAACCAGTTGTCGGGAATCATCTGTTCCTTGATGCCATCGCCGGACACTTGGAGTTCGAGTTCGGCGTCGCCGGTGTAGTCAAAATACTCCAGGCGTATCTTGTGCAAGCCGGCTTTCAGCCGGGTCAGATTACTCACCTGTTGCATCGGGTGATTATGGTCATTGTCGATCAGCAACCTGCCGTCGAGAAACAACTTGCTGCCGTCGTCGGATCCAAGATTCAGCCAATACAATCCGGTCTTGGGTACGGCGAGATAACCTTCGAAGACGATCGCGAACCGTTCATCCCGATCGGGGACGAGCGATTCGGTTTTCAGATTCTCAGTCACTCCCTTGTGCATGGCCTTCAGTTCCTTGAAGTCCGGCATGGTTCCAAATGAACCGTGGTAGACGGAGAATTTCAGTCCGGACTTCTTTCCATCCTTCTTCGCGACGGATGCCAACGGGTAGGCAACGGGTTTGATCTCGGCCTGGTATTCCTTGCCTTTGCGCAGGTAGCCAATGGAGATGGGCTCCAGACGCTTGCGTTTCACCAGGGACAGGGGCCAATCGAGTCCGTCGCGGACGGAGTGGTCGTTCACCTTCTTGATGACGTCACCCTTCTTCAAGCTGGCTTTGCTCGCGGGGGAATTGGGGACCACGTGAGTGATGCGGCAGTTCTGGGTCATGAAATCCACGGTCACTCCCGTCCAAAAGTTGGCGCGCACTTCAATCGGCAAGAGACTGCTGAACAGCTTGCGGACACGATCGATCGGGATCGCATAATTGATGTTTTCCTCGCCCGGCACACCCGCACTGACGATGCCGATTTGTCGTCCGAGGGCGTTGATGAGTGGGCCTCCGGAATTGCCGGGGTTGCTGGCGGCATCAAATTGGATGAATTCGTCACGGCCGGATTTGAAGTAGGACATCATCAAGGCGTTCACGTCGCGCATGATCGTCGCGGCGCTGATGATGCCGGTGGTGTAGACCAGGCCGCGGCCACCGGGATTGCCGGCGGCGATAATGGGTTCTCCGTTCATCAAATCATGGCTGCGTCCGATCGGGACGACACCCTTGAGTTTGGTGTTGTCCTTCACGACGAGAATCGCGAGGTCCTTGCCGGGCAGGCGCCCGATGACGCGAAACTCCACGCGTTCCCGGCCGACCAGGACGACGCCGTTCTTGCCGAGCATCACGTGGTCGTTGGAGAGAAGGAAACCCTCCGGATGGATCACCGAAGCGGTGCCGCTGGTCAGGCGGCCACGCTCCGGTTCCGAGAAGATCGGAAATACCGCACCGTCGAGCTGCTTGATCAGTTTGACCGTCGGGGTCTCGCGCGGAGACGCGGCGGAACCGAGGCAGGCGGAAGCCAGCAACGTTGCGATGAACGAGCGCATCAGTTCAGGTCCGGGAAGACGGATTGCACATCGAGTTTGTCGCCGAGGTCTTTCTGCTGTTGTAGAAACTTGGCGAAGAGTTTCTTCATGAGCGGTTTCGACTTCTTTCTCTTCGCCAGGTCAACCATCTCGTGCGGATCCTTCTTCAGGTTGTAGAGGCGGGCGACTTTGGCGTCCGGGTAGAGGAGCAGTTTGTAACCGTCGTCAATGATCGCTCGTTGGGCGTTGAGGTAAGCGCCGTAGACGGACTTGAGGTGCGACTTCTCCTGCTTGCCCGTGAGCATCGGCATGAGGCTGTGAAACTCGACCTGCTTGGGTTTCTTCACACCGGCGAGCTCGAGGCTGGTGGGCATGACGTCCTGGAGGTAGATCGGCTCGGCGGTTTGCTTTCCTTTGGTGATGCCGGGGCCGACGGCGATGAAGGGAACACGCAGGCTGTGGTCATACATGTTCTGCTTCCCGAAGAGACCGTGACGCCCGACGGCCAGACCGTGGTCGGCGGTGAAGAAGATATAGGTATTCTTGTCCTGTCCGGTCTTTTTCAGGTGAGCGAGAATACGCCCGATTTGCTCATCCATGTGCGTGGTGAGAGCGTAATATTCCTGCCGGTGAACTTTTACGGCATGATGCGTTCGCGGAAAAGGACCGAGCTTCTCGTCGCGCAGTGTCTTGGGGTTCTTGATGTCGTCCTTGTAGGGATACTCGGGAAGGAAATTCTCCGGAACCTTGATACGGTCGAGCGGGTATTGGTCAATGTAGTCTTTGGCGACTTGCCGGGGATCGTGAACGGCATTGAAGGCGAGATACATGAAGAAGGGTTGGTCGTTCTTCCTGGCCGTATTCATGAAGTCGACCGCGTCATCGGCGACCACTTCGCTCCAGTGCTTGCCACCTTCCCAGAAGCCGCCGAGGGATTTGTCGTAAGGGCTCCAGACATCCGGTTTGCCGGGCAGCGGGCGGTTGTAGGTCGATGGGACGGCCTTGGGCATGCCACCACGGACGTTGGAAGCGACGTCGAAGATCTTCTTCGTGTCGGCGCGAACGTGCCACTTGCCGGTCATGAAGGTCTGGTAACCGGCGCCGCCCATGTATTGCGACCACATGCGGCCGGCTTCGGCTTCCTTGGCGGTTTCGCGGTAGATGGCGTTGGCATTCCAGATGTAGCGACCGGTGTTCAGCATCGTGCGACTGGCCACGCAGACGGCGCCGCTCCAGGAACCCATGTTGTAGGCATGGGTGAAGGTGGTGCCGGAGCGAACGAGGCGATCGAGATGCGGGGTGTCGATGTCCGTGTGTCCAAATTCGCGGATGAGCTCGTAGCACATGTCATCGGCGAAGATGAACAGGATGTTCGGTTTGCTGTTCTTGGCGGCGTCCGTTGACGGAATTCCGCCGAGCAGAAACAGCGCGGTCGTGGTGAGGAGGAGGGTTTTCTTCATGGGAGATCAGTTGCGTTCGTTTTGGTGAAACAGGTTGAAGGCGCTTTCGAGTTGTTTCGCAAGTTCGGGTTTCTGGTCGATCAGGTTTTCGGATTCACCAGGATCATTCTTGAGATTGAAAAGATGATAAGGGCGTTCGAAGGCCTTGCCGCGTGGTTGTTCGCGTCCGCCGGAACCATTGCCGAGCACCAGCTTCCATTCACCCACACGCATGGCGAACATGCCGCCGGAGGAGTGGTGAATCACCGGGGCGCGTCGATAACGGGAAGGGTTGTCATGCAAAAGTGAAAGAAACGAATAGCTGTCGGGCGCGACGCCCGTCGGGCGCTTGCCTCCCACGATTTCTCCGAGCGTCATGTAGATGTCCGTGAGACAAATGGGTTGAGCAATCTTGAGACCCGCCTTTACGCGCGCGGGCCACCGAACGAAGAACGGCACATGATGGCCTGCTTCCCAGATGTCGGCCTTGGTGCCGCGCCACGGTCCGTTGGCGGTATGGTTCTCCGGGTAATACTTCTGCACCGTTTCGTCCTTCAGATGATCGGGTTCGGACTTGTCGTTCAGCCGGTACATGAACGAGCCGTTGTCGCTGGTGTAGATGATGATGGTGTTTTCCTTGAGACCGAGATCATCGACCGTCTTCACCAACGCAGCGACGGTATGATCCACCTGCGCGACGAAATCGCCGTAGGCTCCCAGCTTGGTCTTGCCCTCGAAGCGGGGGTGGGGAAGCACCGGCTTGTGTGGTGCGGTCAAGGGAAAGTAGAGGAAGAAAGGGTCCTTTTTGTGCGCGCGACGTTTGACGAAGGCCTGCGCATCTTTGAGGAGATCGTCGATGCAATCTTCCATCACCAGGTCCGGCGAACGTTCGCCTTGGCGCAGATAGGCGGGGAAACCCTGGGCGTTCTGGGACTCGGTGGGTTGCTTGGTCAATTGGCCGTCGCGGATGTAGACGTACGGCGGAAAATCGAGCGACGCAGGAATGATGAACGAGTAGTCAAAGCCCAAGGTGTGCGGTCCGGAACTCAGGGGCTTCGTGAAGTCGAAGTGACTGCCGTCCACGCGCCGGCGACCTTTCCCCGGTGGCTTGGGGGCATTGGCACGCTTCTGAAAGCCCAGTCCGAGGTGCCATTTCCCGACGATGCCGGTGTGGTAGCCGTGTTGCTTCAAAAATCCGCTGATCAACAAGCGGTCCGGGGCGATCAACGGTTCACCGTAGCCGTTCAAGACGCCGCGTTTCAGGCGGGTGCGCCAGCAGTAGCGACCGGCCAGCAATCCGTAGCGAGTCGGGGTGCAGACCGAGGAAGGCGTGTGCGCATCGAGAAACGTCGCTCCTTCCGCTGCCAGCCTGTCCAAGCCGGGGGTGGGGATCTGCGACGCTGGATTCAGCGCTCGAACATCGCCGAAGCCCATGTCATCGGCGAGAATGACGATGACGTTGGGTTGCTTCGCTGAGGCGGAAAGGGCTGCGAATACGAGGGCAAAAAGCAGGATTTTGGGCGCTTTGTTCATGGAGGGCGGCGAGTTTAGACGCAGCCCTTCCACAGCGTCATGAAAATATTTTAGGTATCGCCTTGAAGACTGGCATTCATCTGCCGCAGGCGGTTGCCGAGCTCAAGTGCGATGTTCTTCATCACGGCGAGGCCCAGATGGGGTTCGCGCTGGGTGAGTTCGTAGAAATCGTTGCGCTTAATGATGAGAAGAATGGTCGGTTGGGCGGCGATGGCCTTGGCGCCGCGGGGGGAGCCGTCAAGAAAGGAGAGTTCGCCGAATACATGACCCTGTTCGAAGTTGGCGATGGGCTGCTGGCTTTCATCCAGGAAGATATCCACCTTTCCGCGCATGATCACGTAGGCCTCGTCACCGGCGTCATCACGATTGAAAATGGACTCCATCGGCTTGAAGAGTTTCTGGATGAATAGGCGCCCGAGCTTGCGAAGCTCACCATCGCCGAGTCCGGAAAAGATCCCGAGATCGCGTAGCAGATTCACGATCGCGACACCGCCAGCCTGGTCCTCCAAACAACGACCGACCACCAGGGCGACGGCTGATGCCTGCGAGGTGAGCTTGGCCTCCTCGATGACAAAGTTCTGGTTGAACTTCACCATTTTCACCACGTCGATGATGCCATCTCCCTGTTTGTGGAAACCGGGGAGATAGGCGGACGGGACGAAGCCGAGTTGTTCGGCGCTGATCAACAGTCGCGTGGCTGAGCCGAGAATGTCGACCTCGACATAGAAAGCGTTCAACTGCGACTGCGAGACCTTGAGCAGGTGATGCAGCATCGCACCTGCGGAAAGACCATCGGTGCAGAAGGCATTCAACACCCGCACGCAGCGGTCGAGTTCGTCGAAGATGAAATGAACGCCGCCGACCACCTTGCCCTCCCGTTCCACGATGAACGCGTCGGCCGGCATCTCGATGTCCACACGCATGAAGCCGTGCCCGGTGTTGAAGCCGCCGGACATTTCCAGCGGCGGATTCTGACTGCGGACCTTTTCGCGTTCCGCCTCGTAACGCTCGCTGTTGACGCCAAGAAACGTGACGTCCGTCTGCAGCGGATAGCCCTGACCACCATCACTGACCGTGCCGGTGACGGGGATCCGCAGGTTCTCCATCGCCGCAGAGGCGAGCTCGTTGATCATCGGGAGTGCTTCGGAAAGCGTGACGCGATTGTCGATGATCGACCGCGCGGTCTTCACATAGAACAGCACTTCCTCGCGAATGGTGTGAAAATGTTTATCCGGCTGGAAGCCCACGCAAACGAAACCGGCTTTTTCGAAAACGATTTGCTGGGCGTTGTCGGAGGCGAGCACGCGGGCGATGGCCATCTGTTCGCGTTCGGTCGCCAATTCGGCGAGCTTGGTGATGAGAGCCTCGCCGGAGCCGTCCTCGTTGGCGGCGGGCAACATGAGATTGCGGCCGACATTGCAGACGGGGTTCTTCAGAAAAGAATAGTCACGGGAAATGCGACTGGTGCTGCCGTCATCGTCAGCGTCGGTCTTGGGTGCGAAAAAGAGAATGGATCCGGCCGCGGTGAGTTTCCCATCGGCCTCGGCCACCCAGGTTTCGTGGCCGGAAGCA
>JBMYQZ010000313.1:0-6619 GCA_049601855.1 Limisphaerales bacterium
CGCGTTCGTTGCACTTCAGCATTGGTTCAAAGTGATATGATAGTTCGGGTTTCGAATCTGGCAACGTCAGGCCAAGATTGAGGAAGGTTTTACCAAATCTTGCGGTGTTCGCTGGCCGACCAATCGTCTAGCAATCAAGAGTGCGATTTTTGCTCATCATACTGACGGTCTTCCTCGTTGCGCCGGCTGGGGCAGCGGAGGCGGACCGTGATGACTTCAACAAGTATTTGCAGGGGCGTTTCATCTTCAAATCGCAGTGTGTTCCCTGCCACGGCACCACCGGCCGCGGCAACGGGCCCTGGGCCAAAGGCATGCCCGTACAACCCAGGAACTTCCGCATGGGGATCTTCAAGTACCGTTCCACCCCGATGAGCTTTCAGCCGACTGATGACGACCTGCGGCGAACGATCACACGAGGTGTGTCGGGAACGGCGATGCCGACCTTTGCCAAGACGCTCAGCGACCGGGATCTCACGGCGGTGGTGGTCTATCTCAAGAATCTGTCCACGCGCTGGAAGGATGATGCGCGTCGTACAAATGCGTTCACTCTGCCCCCAGAGCCGACTTGGTTCTTCAACGAGACCGTCCGCGAGAAACATGCCCGGAAGGGGCGTCCGCTGTTTGATCAGATCTGCGTGAATTGCCACGGGCCCAACGGAGCCGGAAACGGTCCTGGCGCGGCCAGCCTGACCAATGTTTGGGGACACGCCGCCGTGCCCGCCAATCTCGGCCTCAAACACCATCGCAGTGGCCCCAAGCGGAGCGATCTTTTTCGCACGATCGCCATGGGATTGGATGGCACGCCGATGATCGGTTTTCGGGATGCCTTGAAGGAGGAACAGATCTGGGACCTGATCGCGGTGATCGAGCAATTTGCCGAGAAGTGAGCGGTCAGCCTCGCCGTTCCAACAACATGGCCACCCCTTGGCCGATCCCAACGCACATCGTGGCGATCGCATAGCGACCGCCGGTGGCGACCAGTTGCCGTGCAGCAGTGCCGACGATTCGGGCTCCGCTCATGCCGAGCGGATGACCGATCGCGATGGCGCCGCCATTGGGATTGACGTGATCAGAATCACCGGGGATGCCCAGTTCTTGAAGGACGGCGAGGGATTGCGCGGCGAAGGCTTCGTTCAATTCGAGGACGTCAATGTCGCCCAAGGAAACGCCGGTTCGTTCCAAGAGCTGTTTCACGGCCGGAGCGGGACCGATGCCCATGATCTTCGGATCAACGCCAACGGCGACGGTGGAAACGACGCGGGCCAGCGGTTTCAAGTCGTGTTTCGCAACGGCTTCATCGGACGCCACGAGCAAGGCGCAACCACCATCGTTGACGCCGGAGGAATTGCCGGCGGTCAGGGTGCCGTCGGATTTCACATAGGGGCGCAGCTTGGCGAGGGATTCGATGGTGGTGTCCGGTCGCGGATGTTCGTCCTGGTCAACGACGATCGGATCCTTCTTGCGTTGGGGGATTGAGACAGCAGTGATCTCGCCGTCGTAAAACCCACGTTCCGCCGCGGCTAGATAGCGTTGCTGGCTGCGCAGGGCGAAGGCGTCCTGCTCATAGCGCGAGATATTGAATTGCTCGGCGACGCGTTCGCCGGTGTTTGGCATCGGATCGAGCGCGGCGAGTTCGAGCATCTGGGGATGTGGAAAGCGCGAACCCAGCGTCGTATCCGCGATCTCCTGCGAACGATCGAAGGCCGTACCGGCCTTGGGCATGACGTAGGGAGCGCGGGACATCGACTCAACGCCGCCGGCCATGCACAGATCGGCTTCACCGGAGATAATGGTGCGCGCCGCCGTGGCGACCGCGTCGGCGCCGGAAGCACACAGGCGATTCAAGGTGATGCCAGGAATCGTGTCCGGCAGGCCGGCGATCAACGCCGCATTGCGCGCCACGTTCCAACAGTCTTCACCAGCCTGATTCGTGCAACCCAGGACCACGTCATCAACGGTCGCCCAATCCACGTTGGGACTACGCTCCATCAGGGCCTTGATCGGAATGACCGCCAGATCATCCGCACGGACGGAAGCCAGCGCGCCGCCGTAGCGACCGATCGGTGTGCGGATGACGTCACAGATCCAGGCATTGCGGTTGTTCGAACTCATCGTTTCAGAAAGACCAATACACGAGATTGCGCTGATCCTTCACAAGAATCCACGGCGTTGCCGGCTACGGTCGCGAGCGAAACGAGCGCGGCAGTCAAGATGGTGGACGGCCTTCCGGCGACTGTATGGTTGAGGAGAACGGATACAAGATTCAGCCTATTAGTTTGTGGATGACGTTGCCGTAGACGTCGGTGAGGCGAAAGTCGCGACCGGCGTAGCGGTAGGTGAGGCGTTCGTGATCGATGCCCAACAGGTGCAGGATGGTGGCATGCATGTCGTGCATGTGGACCTTGTCGACCGCGGCACGATAGCCGTAGTCGTCCGTCTGGCCATGGGCATAACCACCACGCACTCCCGCACCCGCGAGCCATTGGGTGAAGCCGAGCGGGTTGTGATCGCGGCCAATGGACTTGTTGCGAAATTCGCGGACGGGCGTTCGTCCGAATTCGCCGCCCCACCAGATGAGGGTGTCGTCCAGCAGGCCGCGGGCTTCGAGGTCTTGCAACAAGCCGGCAATGGGTTTGTCCACGCGGGCGGCGTTTTCGCGCAGCCCGTACTCGAGGTCGTTGTGTTGATCCCAATACGGCACCTTGGTGCCTTCCTTGTGTTGGTGCGTGATCTGAATGAAGCGAACGCCGGCCTCTGCCATCCGTCGGGCCAGCAGACAACGCCGGGCGAAGTCGTCGGTCGGTTTCTCGCCCACGCCGTAGAGTTTGCGGGTTGCTTCGCTTTCGCGTTCGACATCCATCAACTCGGGTGCGAGTTGCTGCATACGGAAAGCGAGTTCGTAGTTGGAAATCCGTCCTTCCAAGCGCGGATCGGAACGGCCGACTAGATGTTCGCGATTCCGTTGTTGGATCCGGGAGAGCAGACGGGCCTGGCTCGGGGTGGCTTGGGCCAGGTGTGAGATGGCTGCGTCTTGTGCTCGGATACCTTCCACGCCAATCGGCATCCCCTGGCAATTGCCGGGCAGAAAGACATTTGAGAATCCACGGGTGCCGAGCACGCTCGCGCCGGGGTTCATGGAGACGAAGGCGGGGAGGTTCGAGTTTTCGGTGCCCAATCCATACGCCACCCAGGATCCGATGCTGGGTCGGATGAAGGCGTCTTCCCCGGTCTGGAGCCGGAGGATCGCCTGGCCATGATCGAAGCCTTCGGTGTGCATGCTCCTGACGACGCAAAGCTTGTCCGCCTGCCGGCTGAGGTGCGGGAAGATCTCGGAAATCCAGAGGCCGCCTTCGCCGTATTGCCGCCAGCTGAACGGAGATTTCAAGAGTCTCCCGAGCTGGCGGTTTTGAACCTTCTGAAGTTTGTGAACGTCGGCGGTCTGGTTGTGATCGCGTTGGAGCAGCGGCTTGTAGTCGAAGGTGTCCATCGGCGATGGACCACCGCGCATGAACAGGAAGATGACGCGCTTGGCGCGCGGCCGGAAATGCGGCACGGGAGCGACACCGGCTCGCGCCTCGCCGGACAGCAGACTGTGCAGCGCGATTCCGCCAAAACCACAGGCCGCTTTGCGCAGGAGTTGTCGTCGGTCAATCGACATAGAGAAATTCATTGGCGGCAATCATCGACTGGACCAGATCTCTTGCTGAACCGCCCGATTTGAGAAAGGCCTCGTCGGATATCAGTTCCGCACGAGTCGGGCTGCGACCGTAGAGATTCAGATAAAGCTCGGCACCCAGCCAACGTTCGGAGATCCGGAAACAGGCGGCTTTCACCAAGGGGCTGTTCAGCAGCACCAAGGCCTGCGCCGGTTGAAGGGTTTCTGCGCGCTTGCCGGTGACGAGTGAAGGTTCGGGTACATCGAACGCGGTCAACATCGCCTCGCGCGCGAAGCCGCGAAAGCGCGGCTGGTAGACCGCACGCCGCTGGCTCACGTCCTTGTCTTTGACCCTCTTGGCCTGGCCTTCATCGAGGCGTCCCTTCCAGGTGAGTGTCTCACCGCCAACATGGCGATCCAAGGTGCCGGCATGATGCAGAATCGCGTCGCGAAGAGATTCGGCGTCGAGTCGCCGGCGATGCGCGTGGGAGAGCAGCTGGTTCCCGGGATCTTTGTGACCAAGTTTCGCCGGTGGATGGGAGGCCAGCTGGAAGGTGCGGGTCGAAAGGATGAGCCGGACGAGATGTTTGACGGACCATTCCTTCTCCACGAACTCGACCGCCAACGTATCCAGCAGCTCACGGTGGGTCGGTTCATCTCCGCGGGCACCAAAGTTGTCCACGGTACGCACGATGCCTTCGCCCAGGCACCATTGCCAGATGCGGTTCACCATGACCCGACTGGTCATCGGGTGTTTCGGATCAGTCATCCATTCGGCCAATTGTCGCCGACCGCTTTCATTGCTGGGCACATCAAGTTCTCCGCCATCGAAGATCTGAGGTGTACCGCGCCTGATGAGCTTCCCGGGATCATGACGGTCACCGCGAATCAGGAGATGCATGTCCTTCGGCTCCGGACGATCTCGCGGGGCCAAGGCGTAACGTTTGGGTGACAGTTCCTTCTTGTGCCAGACACTCAGCGGTCCGCCGGCATTCTTGCGAAGCAGCGTTTCCGTGTTCATGAGAATCCCCGCCATCGCGTAGTAGTCGGACTGGCTGACCGGATCGAATTTGTGATCGTGACAACGGGCGCAGCCGAAGGTCAGCCCCATGAAGGCCCGGCCGATGGTGTCGAGTTGTTCATCCGTGACATCGAGATCGAGCTGATCCTTGTCGTATTCAGCCACCTCCTTCGGACCAATCGAGAGGAACCCCGTGGCGACAATTGCCTGGTGCCCGGTCTTCAGCAGATCACCCGCAAGTTGTTCGCGGACGAAGAGATCGAAGGGTTTGTCATCGGCGAACGATCGAATGACGTAGTCCCGGTATCGCCAGGCATTGTCGAACACCCGATTGGCCCCGCCTCCATTGGAATCGGCATACCGGGCGACGTCCAGCCAGTGACGGCCAAAGCGCTCGCCAAATGCGACGTCATCGAGCAATTCATCGAGCTTGTCGCTGATCGCCAAATTCGGGTCCTGCTTCCACGCCTGCTCGAACCCGCGAGTCTGTTCCGCCGAGGGAGGAAGACCGTGAAGGACGAAGTGAAGTCGCCGAAGGATGGCGGATGATGTGGCCTCCCTCGTTGGTCGAATCCCTTTCGATTCGAGCTTGGCCAAGAGGAACGAATCGATCCAGTTGATCGACCAGGACTTTTCCTTGGTTGCAGGAATCGGATGTCGCCGCGGTGTTGAGTAGGGCCATTCCCGATCTCTCGCCTGAATCAGCGTACCCGCGAAGAGCAGAAATAGGACAGTGAACCGAACGGAGTGCATGGTCTGGTATTGAGACGAAAGCTAAGGGATCAAATTTGCCCGAACAATCACGGATTGAATCCGATGGTCGGTGCAAGATATGGACCAAGAATCAACTTCCTTGAGCTGCATCCGCATCCTTAGACTCCGTGTCCCATGACTCGCATTGCCGCCTCTATCCTTCTGCTCGTGGCACTGTTTCAGATGCCCGTCCAGAGCGCGTTCCGCTTTGGAGAGAATTTCGACGACTTCGATCCCAGTCGCTTCCGTACGAAGATTCCGAACAAGAATACCGAGGTCCGCAACAGCGCGCTTTGGACGCGTGGCAAGAGCGGCGGGAAATATCCGCCGATGGTGTATCTGGACGTGGCCGGCAAGGATCTCGAAATCTCATTCCGTTATCGGCATCTCCAGAAAGGCGGGATGATTTGGTTTTTCGTCGATGGCGATGACGGTTTCGGCAGTGTCGATCACCTGTTGCGCGTGAAGCTGCTGCGCACCGGCGTCCAACTACAAATCGACGCGCACTCGTTGGATCCCAAGCATCCCGACCGCCAGAACAACGGACGTCCGGCCGACAAGGTCAGCGGCGCCTATCGACTGAACGTAAGACTTCCCCAGGAAAAGCTGGACCTCTCCGCCAACCTTTGGCGCACCGTGAGCCTCGCGTTCAAAGGCGATACCGTTGACATCGCCCTCGATGGCGAGACGTGGACCAGAACGCTGAAGCATGCCTGCTTCAACGCCACCAAACGCAAGTTGCTCTGGATGCAGAACGGTGGGGAGAAAGGCATAGAGATCGATGATATCCGAATTCGCGAAATCCCCTCGGAATTGAAGTGGTCCCTGGTGAAAAGCGGAGTGACCAACTCCATTCGCGGGATCAGCGCGGTCAGCCAGAACGTCTGCTGGATTGGGACCAAATCGGGAGTCGCACGCACCGTCGATGGTGGGAAAAATTGGCGGTTCTCCAAAATCGGTGGCGACGATCTCGACTTCCGCGACCTACATGCCTTCGCCGCCAAACGCTGCGTCGCAATGAGCGCCGGGACCGGACGTGCCTCCCGGATCTACCTCACCAAGGACGGTGGAACAACGTGGAAACTCACGCATCAGAACACGGAACCAAAAGGCTTCTTCAACGGCTTCGCCTTCCGTGACGACAAACACGCCATGCTCGCAGGCGATGTAGTCGGAGGACGCCTGTTTCT
>JBMYQZ010000314.1:0-6615 GCA_049601855.1 Limisphaerales bacterium
AAAGCCGGTTTCTCACCGGATCTGATCTCTGAAATTCTCTTGTTCGCCTGACCGACCAACCCCTGGAGGACCTGTTTTGCATTGTCCATCCCCTTGTCGATCATGATCTGAATCCGGCTTTTCGCGATCTCCAAGGATTCGATCAGCGTCTCGTCCTGGGAAATGCAGATTGATGCCTTCGCCTTCATCTCCGCCGTCCAGTCGGTGAAGGTGAAAGCCTGGTCGGCGGGCAAGGTTCCGATGTGAACTTCGATCACTCTTCCCTGAAACACGTTGTCGCCGAACTTCTTCAGCATTTGTGACTGCGTGGCATGCACCACATCACGGAAATCCATATGAGGCTTCAGGTCTCCTTTGAAGGTCACCTTGACGGACTCCGGAATCGGCATCGTGGCTTCGCCGGTGGCAAGGGCCAACGCAACCGTTCCCGAATCAGCACCGAAGGCCACGCCCTTGGACATTCGGGTGTGAGAATCGCCGCCGATGATGATGGCCCATTCATCCACCGTAAGATCGTTCAAGACCTTGTGGATCACATCGGTCATCGCATGATATTCCCCTCCGGGATCCCGCGCGGTGATGAGCCCAAACTTGTTCATGAACGACATGAGCTTGGGAATATTGGCCTGCGCTTTCTTGTCCCACACGGAAGCCGTGTGACAGCCGGATTGGTAGGCGCCATCCACGATCGGTGAAATCACCGTCGCAGCCATCGCCTCCAATTCCTGGGAGGTCATCAAGCCGGTCGTATCCTGTGAACCAACGATGTTCACCTCCACCCGAACGTCGGAACCCGCATGGAGAACGGCGCCCTCCGGTATTCCGACAGCGTTCTTGTTGAAGATCTTTTCCACCGCGGTGAGACCCTGCCCTGCCTGAGAGATCACTTTGGAGGGAGCAAAGACCTGCGGCATTTCGACCCCAAGCGTCTGGGCCGCGAAGCTCTGCAGCTTCTTGCCAAACACGATCGCGTAAGATCCTCTCGCCCGGATGAACTCAACTTTCTGAGGCGTCAAGGCCCTCGAAATGTCAACCAGCTCCTGCTGACCATTGTAAAGTTTCCGCTCTTTCGTGTTGATGGTGAGAACGGTTCCGGTGTCGACGGAATATACCTGCTCCAAGATCGGGTCGCCATTCTCATCCAAGACCGGCTCACCATTCGCGTCCAACTTCTTCTTCCAGTTGTCCAGGTCGATCCCAATTCCACCCGTCACGCTTACCGTCGTCAAAAAGATGGGAGAGATTCCGTTCGTGCCAGCCACGATCGGGGCAATGTTGACGAAGGGAACATAAGGACTGGCCTGCTTACCGGTCCACAGAGCAACGTTGTTCACCCCGGACATCCGAGACGAGCCCACTCCCATGGTCCCTTTCTCAGCGATCAACATCACCCGCTTGCCGGGATGCGTTTCCTGAAGCGACTTGATTTCAGCCTGGGCAGCTTCCGAGATCAGGCACTTCCCGTGAAGCTCGCGATCAGAGCGAGAGTGCGCCTGGTTTCCGGGAGAAAGCAAATCGGTGGAAATGTCACCTTCGGCCGCGACATAGGTCACAACCTCGATTTCTTCATCCACTCCCGGCAGCTTCGTGAAAAACTCAGCCTGCGCGTAGCTTTCGAGGATCTCTTTGGCAATCTCACTACCGGTGTTGTAGGCATCCGCGAGACGCCCGGTATCGGCTTCGTAGAGGAACACCTGCGTTTTCAGGACATCGGCGGCTTGGCGGGCAATGGCTGCGTCCTCCGACAAAGCGAGATTCAAGAGAACCTCGATCGAAGGGCCACCCTTCATGTGAGCCAACAGCTCGAACGCAAATTCGGTCGAAATCTCTTCGACCACCGCGTCTCCAAGAATGATCCCCTCCAAGAACCTGGCCTTCTCACCGGCGGCGCTGGTTGTCCCTGGCAGCGTGTTGTAGATCAGGAAATTGAGAGAATCTTTCCGATGTTCACTCTCAGGATCTTTGATCTGCGCGACGATTTCGGCCAACAACTCACCGCCATCAATTGGCTTGGGATGCAATCCCTGAGCTTTTCGATCCTCAATTTCTGTAAGGTAGTCTTGATACATGCTCATTCTGATCAATCTAGCCGCGGAACGCTGAAAACCACGGAAAAGAGCCGTTCAAAATGCGGAATGGGGTTTGTGAAGTCAAGCTAGCGGCGGTCCGAAGGTCGCCCGGGCAACCGTCCAGACGCCGACCCTTGCGGCACCGGCTTGCTTCAAAATCCCGGCGCAGGCACTCGTCGTGGCCCCGGTAGTCAGCACATCGTCGATGATGATGAATGATTTTCCTGCCACCAGACCGGGTTTCTTCAAGGCAAAGGCCTTCCGGACGTTGTCCATGCGTTCCTTGCGACTCAAGGAGGTCTGGGTCTTGGTAGGTCGCGACCGTTTGATCCAATCAGAGTGAGTTGGTTTGTCCAATCGCCTCCCAATCCAACGGGACAATTTTTCCGCCTGATTGAATTCCCGCTCTCGCTCCCGCGCATGATACAGCGGCACGGGCAAAAACGCATCCCACGCCATTCCGTTCAAGCTGCCGTCAATCGCGTCCAATAACAGCCCGCCAAGAAACGCTTCGAACCACGTTTGCTGATTGTATTTGTAGCGATGGATGATGTCGCGGATCGGGCCGTTGGCGCGGACGGCACTGCGGGCGAAGTCAAATTTCAGTTCCATCTCCTTGCAATTGGAGCATTCAAACTCCCCGGAGAAGTCCCCGTCGAATGGCAAACCACAGCGACCACAAAAAGGCGGCTCCACGAAACGCATATCCTCGCGACAATCAGAGCAAACGAAACCATCGCGGGGACCGGCTCGTTCTGCCTCGCAGACCTGACAGACAGCCGGAAACAAGAAATGACTCAGCGCGTCAGTCGCTTCTTGTATCCGTTGGTTCATCCCTCTTCACCTCCGTTGCCATTAGGAAATTTCGTTTCGATAATACAACCCACACTCCCACGAGCACAATAAATGCGATCCAACCGTCAATTAGTTTTCCTGATCCCCAAAACAATGCGTGGTTTTCGTCCACCGGCCGTGTGAAAAACTTGTAGCTCTTCAACCAGAAGATCCAGCCGGCATGTAGGCCGATGGAAAAGTACAGACTCCCCGACGTTCGCACCGCCATCGCCAGAATGATCCCTGCGACCGTCAGCGAAAAGAAACCCGGGACGATCATGTCCCATTCCCCAAATCCACGCATCATCTTGGGCAATAACGCCAAACCCGATGACCAAAGCACTTCGCCTTCGTGCCGGGTGCGCTCGAAAAAATGCACCAAGGCGTATATGCCGCTCGTAATTCCCACCGCCAAAGGCAGCGACGTGTGTTTCTTCAGTGAACCGAACACCACTCCGCGAAATACCGATTCCTCCAAAATTGACACCAGCACCGCGGCACCAATTGCATTGCCAAAGTGCGTCAGCAATTTGCTGAATGTTGGCGGCGCATAAAGATTACGTTCACCTACCAACACACACAGCGCAGCCGGAATGGCCAACGAAACAAATCCGACAAAAAGCCCTTTTCGGAGCAGTTTCCATCGGTCGGCACCAGCCACCCATCCGGTATCGGCAAGAGACAATTTGGCAATCTTCGACAATGGCAACAGCCCCACAATGGCGATGACCATAAAGCATCGATTGACATACCGGTGAAAAGGTTGGTAAGCCAGTTTCTCAACGGCCGGGAATTGCTCAGCGCCCCACTGAGCAATGGAATGCAGCCCGGGAGCAACCAAGGCTCCTCCGACAAAAACGAACAGAATATAAATGGCGAGTGCGACCAGCAGGCGCATCCCGCTGATATACGGGCGTGCCCCTAATCACGCCAAGTGGATTTAACCGTCTGCTGATTGGTCCGAAATTTGCTTTTCGATCCGCCTTCGGGAAAACCGAAATGGCAGAATCGAAAAATGCTGAGAGATTTGACAAACATGGCAGTTAAGGCGAACGGGAAAAAATGGCACGCCCTCGCTCCGGAACCATTCGGAGCGTTTCACCTGCATGAACTGATCAACAAGGGTGGGCTTTGCGAGATCTGGACCGCCACCGATGAAGAGGGTCACCAATTCGCCGTGCGTAAAATGCACAAAACGCACAAGGGAGGACTGTTCAAAAAAACCCCGGAAGAAAAGACCTTTTGGAACGGCTGCGACATTCTGCAAAAGGTTCACGATCACCCGTATGTCATCGACTACATCGAGCACGGCAGAATCCAAAAGGTGCCCTACATGCTCATGCACTACGTCGAGGGCTCCAATCTCAAGCAACTCCTCGGTCGCCACGATTCCATTCTCGCCGAATTCCTTGGCAACATTCTGATCGATATGGCCGAAGCCCTCGATCACGTCCACGACGCCGGATACATGCATCTGGACTTCAAACCAGAGAACGTGCTCGTCACCGTCAGCGGAGACATTCGCCTCTGTGACTTTGACCTCGCAAGAACGCGGCCCGACAAGCCGATCAAGCTGGGAACCAACGCCGGCACGGCCGCTTACATGGCGCCGGAACAGATGATGAACCGACCGCTCGACCATCGTGCGGATATCTATTCCTTTGGCGTCACCGCCTACGAAATCCTGACCTTTCGTCCCCCTTTCGACGGCAATACAGCCGAGGAAGTGCTACGCAAGAAGACCCGGGCCGGCACGGAGATCAAACTCCCCCGCGAGTTCAACGATGACATTCCGATCGCCTTGCAGAACATCGTCATGAAGTGCCTCCAGTTCGATCCGGACAAACGCTACGTCGTCACCACGCAACTGGTGAAAGAACTACACAAGGCGCTCTACATCTAGACGAGTTTCAATCCGCCGGGAGAGCTCCCCCCTCGATGGCGCAGGCGCGGCAGGGGCAGGGGCAGCCTCGCCCTCAGCGACTTTTAGCGGCATCGCCACGAACCAGACCTGCCGCTCAGTCAACTGATTGAGATTCGTCAGTCCCTCCACGATCTGCACCTTGGCCTCCAGCAGGATGCGATGAATCCGGGTAACTTCGTCGAGATTGTTCACATCGGCCACGCTCGGCGGTTCGATGCCCAAAAGCTTCACTCGTTTCGCGGCACACCAGAGCGCCAGTTCTTCGCTGACGCGGGGAAATTTGTCGCGGTAGTATTGAGGATCATCTGCGTGGTTGCTCCAACCGGTGCGCAGCAGAAGACTGTCACCGTGAGAAAACTTTCCCGCCACGGGACCAGGATCCGCGACGGTGATCAACGCCTTCGGTTGAATGTCATCGAGTCCAACCACCCACGCATCACCCATTCATCGCTCCAGGGGCACTTCATCAATCGTCTCCGGTCCGGCCTCGAAGTGAACCTGTGCGTCCATGTGCTTACCCGCGTGCGAATAAAGGTGCACCGTCCGCGCATTCCAACCGTCCTTGGCCACGGTGAATTTCGGTTCGTATTCCACGCCCCGCTGTCCGGCGCGCAACGTCATGGTGAGATCCACGATTCGTGACATCAGTTTAGCTCCGCGATGATGCGGTCGGTCATTTCGGTGGTGGTCAATTTGCCGCCCATGCCGGGAGCGCGATTCGCGGGGTTGGCCAACGCCATCTCCGTGGCGACCTTGATCTTCGCGGCGGCGGCCTTGGTCTCATCGTGTCCCAACCAATCCAACAACATTGCCAACGAAAGAATCGTCGCAACCGGGTTGGCAATCCCCTTCCCGGCAATGTCCGGTGCGGAACCATGCGCCGGCTGAAACACGGCAAGCTCATCCCCGATGTCACCGGAAGGGGCCATGCCCATTCCGCCCACCAGGCCGGCGGTAAGGTCCGAGAGAACATCACCAAACATGTTCTCCGTTACCATCACGTCGAAGCGGCGCGGATCCTTCACGAGGAACAAGGCCGCCGCATCGACGTACACTTCATCCGCCTCGACATCCGGGAACTCCCTCGCCACCTCCCGAAACACTTCTCGAAAGTAGACCATCGATGGCAGCACGTTCGCCTTGTCGATCAGGGAAACCTTGTTCCGCCGTTTGCGCGCCTCCATGAATGCAGCACGACAAACTCGAGCCGCCCCCTTGCGCGTGACGAGCAGCGTGTCGGTCGCCTGGTCCGCTTCCAGATCCCGTGGTTGCAGGCGCGCATGAAACAACCCTTCTGTACTCTCCCGCACGATCAACAAATCCAATTCACCCGCGGCGAATCCTTTCAACGGTGTATCCTCCGCGTGATAAAGCTTCACCGGACGAATCCCGGCGTAGAGATCCAACTGTTCGCGTATATCCAGCTGCGGTGCCATTTCCCGCCGATCCGGCCAACGGACGTCCGGCAACCCCATCGCTCCCAACAAGACCGCATCAGCCGCCCGACATGCCTCCAACGCACTCGCGGGCAAAGGATCTCCATTCTTCAGGAACTCACCGGCCCAAACGACAATTCCATCAGATCAATCTTCCCCGACGGCATCGACGGCTCCAATTCGCGCAACAGGCGAAGCGCCTCCGTGGTAACGTCCACCCCGATTCCGTCCCCCGGTAACACCGCGATCTTGAAAGTCTGTTCCGACATCGCTGGTGGCTTACGGGACTCCCCCCTTGCTAGGGCGTGTTCGAAAACTTGAAAAAGCCAAAGATCGGGCTTGTACAAATTCC
>JBMYQZ010000315.1:0-6614 GCA_049601855.1 Limisphaerales bacterium
CCGAAATCCCGATCTCGACAAGCAACAGATCGAAACACGCCTCCGTGATTACCTTGGCATCCATACCATTCATTGGCTTGGCGACGGTATCGAAGGCGACGACACCGATGGTCACATCGACGACCTCGCCCGCTTCGTCTCACCTGACACGATAGTCACCATCGTCGAGGACGATCCTGCTGATTCGAACTACGAACTGTTGCAGGATAATCTGCAGCGACTTCGCGCCCTCCCGTTTCGCATTGTTGAACTTCCCGTGCCTGCCGCCCGCTTCTGGGGCGAACTACGCCTGCCGGCCAGCTACGCCAACTTCTACATCGCCAACGACATCGTCATCGTCCCAACATTTGACGATCCGAACGACGGAAAGGCGCTCGAAATTCTGCAGCAGGAATTCCCGGATCGTGAAATCATTGGACTCGATTCCACGGAGCTGATCATCGGGCAAGGCTCCTTCCACTGCATCACCCAGCAGGAACCGGCGTAGTCCGACAGACGCCGTAAGCATACTCCCGGTTCTGAAATCCGAACTTCCGATAGATCTCCGCGGCGTGGCTGCCTGCCTCTGCAACGATGACCAGGTTCGAAGCCTGTTTCAGGGCATCGGCCGCCACCGTTCTCAGCAGGGATCGGCAAATGCCTTGTCCACGATGAGCCGGGGCCGTTTCGACGCTTTGGAATCGACCCACGGTACAATCCGTATCGAAGAAGAGACCGAGATCGCCGACCAATTCGGAACCTCGGAATGCGCCCCACCAAGCCCCGCGGCCGGCCTCCTGCATTTTCCGATAGCCCAGCATCTGCGGTTCCTTGAACGCCCGATACGCCTCCGTGGAAACGGCGGGCGTGCCGGTTTCGATCTGTAGTTCCGTGACCGCCTTCCATTCGGAGTCATACGCCAGTTTCCGGATCTGAACCTGATCGTTCCCAACTTCGCCTTCGGCCAACTGGGACAAGGTCAGGACCTCGAAGGTATCGGTCTGAAATCCGTTTTCCACAAAGGCAGTCGCGTCGCCTGGTTCGGCAGTATCCCAGCAAAAGGTTGTATGGCCCGGTTCCATCCCGAACTCCTCCGCACTGAGAGACATCCAATGTGAAAAGCACTCCCGATCGGGCGGCTTCTTAAACAAGAGATAATTGCCCCAATAGAACGTGGGATTGGAGCGGGTTCGAATAACGAAATACTCACCTTTGTCTTCCACGGTGCCGTTGAAGCGATGGAAGATCGAGTCTGTCTGGAAGCTGAGAGTATTCACGGCGGGTCGTCGCACGATCTCGAAAACTGGATCTGATGACAAGGATTGGCCCCATTGCGGTTTTGTGACTTTTCCGTTGAATCCGATGGGAATGTCAGGAAGCTCCCCGGCCCTCGCATGTCGTGGATATTGCTTTCAATTCTCTCCGCCTTCTTTCTGGGTTTCTATGACCTGGCGAAAAAGGCCGGCGTCCGAGAAAACGCCGTGCCGCCGGTCCTCTTCTTCAGTGTGCTGGCCGGGGCGGCCGTTTGGACTCCGTTTCTGGTCTGGTCCTGCGTCTCGCCGGAGAGTTTTCCAAGTGACCGCTTTCTGGTTCATCCCCTCACGTGGCCGGAGCATGGTCTGCTGCTGGCGAAGTCAGCATTGGTTGCCAGTTCGTGGATGCTCAACTACTTCGCAGTGAAGCATCTGCCCGTATCAATTGCGTCACCGATCCGCGCCACTTCGCCGCTGTGGACGATTCTGATCGCCGTGCTGGTATTGGGTGAACGGCCTTCCGCCATGCAATGGACCGGCATTGCCGTCATCCTCGGAGCATTCTATGCCTTCTCCTTTGTCGGCAAACTGGAGGGTATCCACTTTCACAAAGATCGCTGGGTGGCCTTCATGATCGGTGCAACGTTGATCGGCTCACTCAGTGCACTCTACGACAAATACCTCCTGCAATCACGGGCGATGGATGCGGCCACCGTGCAGTGCTGGTTCTCGATCTATCTGGTGCTCGTGCTGGCCCCGTTTTACCTGCTGTGGCGTCGGGGCGGTTTTGGAAATCGGACGTTCGAGTGGCGTTGGTGCATATCGCTGATCGGCGTCTTGTTGTTGGTTGCCGACTTTGTCTACTTCGTTGCCATCGGCCAACCGGACGCACTCATTTCGGTCATCTCGCCCCTGAGACGCTGCGCAGTGTTGGTGACCTTTTTCGGCGGCATGCTGGCCTACCGGGAACAAAATTTCCGTCCCAATTTTGCCTGCATCGTGGTGCTGTTGCTTGGCATTTTTCTGCTGAATTGGAAGGGCTGATCCATCAAGCCAGAATTTCTTTGGCCACCTGACCTTTCACATCGGTCAGACGGAAGTCACGGCCGGCGTGGCGGTAGGTTAGTTTCTCGTGATCCAAGCCCAAGAGGTGAAGGATGGTGGCGTGCCAGTCGTGGATGTGGAGGCGATTCTCGACGGCTTCGTAGCCGTGTTCGTCGGTTGAACCGTAGCTGAAGCCGCCTTTGACTCCGCCGCCGGCCATCCAGGTCGTGTAGCCCTTGTTGTTGTGGTCGCGGCCGTCGCCGCCTTGGGCGTGCGGGGTGCGACCGAATTCGCCGGCCCAGATGACCAAGGTGTCTTTCAGGAGATTGCGTTGCTTCAGGTCGGCGAGGAGACCGGCGATGGGTTTGTCGATCTTGCCGCAGGAAGTGACCATGCTGTCGCGGAGTTGCTTGTGATGATCCCAGCCGCCGTTCGTGAGTTCGACGAAGCGGACGCCGGATTCGATCATGCGGCGGGCCATGAGGCATTGATTCCCAAATTCTTCCGTGGCGGAGTCGTCGATGCCATAGAGCTTCTTGGTCGCTTCAGTCTCCTTCGAGACGTCGAGAAGCTTCGGCATGGTGGTCTGCATGCGGTAGGCGAGCTCGAAGGATTGAATGACGCCTTCGACCTGCGGCTGATGTTGATCGCGGGCCAGCTTGTTGCGATTGAGCTGTTGGACGAGGTCGAGTTGGGTGCGTTGGGCGTTGGCGTTGAGCAGCGGGTTCTTGATGTTGGGGAACACTTCCGTGTTGCCACCGCCAAAGCGACGACGTCCACCACCACCGCTGCCGCCTCCGACCTTGGTGCCCTGGTAGACGGCGGGGAGAAAGGAACTGCCGAAATTGATGGCGGACTTGCCTTCGCCCAAAACGCAGAAGCCGGGGAGGTCGGCGTTCTCCGTGCCGAGTCCGTAAAGCGTCCAGGCACCCATGGATGGTCGCACGAACTGGAAGCTGCCGGTGTGCGTCTGCATGGAGGCCTGGCTGTGATTCGGCTGATCACAGTGCATGCCTCGCAGGAGACACATGTCGTCAGCGTGGCGCGCGACATTCGGAAAGAGACTGGAGATTGAAAGTCCGCCCTGACCGTGCTGGCTGAATTTCCACGGCGAGCCCAACAGCTTGGGCCCGTACTTGCCGGGCTTGCCGGTGTCGGCAGTGAGTTGGGGTTTGTAGTCGAAGGTGTCGACGTGCGAAGGCGCGCCCCCCATCGAGAGAAAGACCACGTGTTTGGCGCGGGCGGCGAAGTGAGGCTGCTTTTCGGCCAACGGATTGGAGGCAGCGGCGGCCCGTGCGTGTTCCGTTGCCATGGAGGCGAATGCGATCGAGCCGAGACCGCTGGAGATATAGCGAAGTGCTTCGCGACGATTGGTAATCTTGTTCATGTTGATTATGGGTATTAGTTCAACAAACGAAATTCAGCGCTGGCCATGAGGCTTTGGCAGAAGACGGCGAGCGTTTGTTCTTTGGAGGTCATCATCGGAATGGTCACTGTCTTTGGTGGTCCGCCCATGCCGGTCCGGCCGCCACCCATGCCACCAGGGCGTCCCATGCCGCCTGAACGACCGCCAGCCATGCCGGGGCGACCACCTTGGCCGCCTTGGGCGCGGGGGGCGCGAAATTGTCCCTGCGGACGTCCGCCCTGACCTGGTCGGCGTTGGAATTGTCCGGGTCCCGGTCGCGGCTGGCTGGCCGCCACCTGCTTGACTGGTTGGTAGCGGCTGAAGAACTCGTTCGCGGCTCGCATGTCCGCGCCGTCCGGCTGGCGACCGTAAGCGCGGAGGAAGGCGTTGCGGATCTGTGAGTCTTGATCGACGTAACTCTTGGCCAAGTCCTTCGCCATCGCCGCGGCCTCGGCCAAGACCGTGGGATTGTTCATCAGGTAGAGCGCCTGGGACGGAACGTTGGTGGGTTCCCGCTTGGGCTTTGTGACATTCGGATCGGCGAAATCGAAGAGACCGAGGGAATCCGGCAAGTCGTCGCGAAGAATGGGGAGATAGACGGAGCGATAGCGGACATCGCTCGAGAGTCGGTCCTGATTGAAACCGCGACCGACGCGGTTGTCACCGGCTTCGGAAACCTGGGATCCGTAGGGGCGTTTGAGATCGATACCGCCGCCGATGGCGAGGACGGAGTCGCGCAGGGCTTCCGCATCCAAGGGGCGTGGATTGATGCGCCACAGCAGCTTGTTGTCGGGATCGCGATCGTAGTTGGCCTGATGCATCTGGGAACTGCGTTGGTAGGCATCCGAGAGAACGATGCGGCGGATGGTCTTCTTGATGGACCAGCCGTCGTCCATGAATTGCATGGCGAGGAGATCGAGTAGTTTGGGATGCGACGGTTTCTGGCCGGTGACGCCCCAGTTGTTGGGCGAGGCGACCAGACCTTCGCCAATCAGCTTCAACCAGATGCGATTCACCATGACACGGGCGGTCAAGGGGTTGTCCTTCGCGCTCAGCCAATTGGCCAATTCACGGCGACCACTCTCACCTGTCTTGATCGTTGCCGGCCCGCCGTTGGGCAGCACCTGCAGGAATCCGCGTCTCACTTTCTGCGCGGGCTTCTCGACGTTTCCGCGCATCAGTACGTCGGTGTCGAAAGTCTGACGTGCATCCTGCACGCCCATGGTCATCGTGGCCGGAATGCCGTTCTCACCGATTTGCGCCAATTTTGATTCGAGGTCCGCGACCCGACGACGGATGGCGGCCTGCAGTTGCTGCGAGGAATTCTTGTCATTGCGAGCTTCACGGCGTCGCATCCTGACGTCCTGCAGTTGTTCCTCCATCTCCCTGATCTGAGCCGGCGTCAGACGTTTCTTGGCGACCTCCGGATCCGCGATCGGGAGCTCGATCAATTTGGTCGGGCGTTTGTTCTGAGCGGAGGGCGTGGTCCCGAAATAGGTGTCCGTGCTCAGGAAGATTCCGGCGAGCGCGTAATAATCCGTCGTGGGGATGGCGTCGTATTTGTGATCGTGACAACGGGCACAGGAAATCGTCAGACCCAGAACCGATTGGCTCAAGGTGTCGATTTGTTCATCCGCCACGTCCATCTTGTGCTGACGCGGATTGGATTCGTTGAGGCTCTTCGTGCCCATGGCGAGGAATCCCGTCGCAATGAGATTTTCCTGCCACTCGGCTTCCGATTTCACCTTGAGCAAATCACCGGCAACCTGTTCGCGGATGAACTCGTCGTACGGCTTGTCGGCATTGAAGGAATCGAAGACGTAGTTCCGATAACGCCAGATGTGCGGATAGGTCACATTCACGTCCTTGCCGGTAGATTCGCCGTAGCGGGCCACATCGAGCCAGTGACGTCCCCAGCGTTCACCGTATTGTTGACGCTTCAAAAGTTCATCCACCTTCGCGGCCACCGCGGCCTGCGAATCGCTCTTCCAAGCGGAGACGAACTTGGTCACTTCGGCCGGAGTCGGGGGGAGACCGATGAGGTCGAAGTTGATTCGCCGCAGCAGCGTGCCCGCTTCGGCCTTGGCCACTGGTGAAATTGAAGACTCTTTCAGTTTTGCAGCCACCAACGAATCGATCGAAGCGCCGGGAGCAGCGACTGGTGGTTGATACGCCCAATGCTTCTTGCCGTCCTCGATGTCCATCTTGGACTCCACCACCATCTTCGCCCGACCGCGAGGGTCCGGAGCGCCCATTTTAAGCCAAGTCTCGAACTTCTCGATAATCTCCGCCGGCATCTTGTCCTTCGGCGGCATTTCGAAGTCCTGCCAGTTGATGGCTTCCCAGAAGATCGAACTCTTGTAGGTGTCACCGGCCATGATATTGCCGCTGTCACCGCCTCGCAACATGCCCTCGCGGGTGTCGAGCAAGAGGCCGCCGCGGGTCTTGCCGGTTTCCTCCGAGTGACAATCGTAACAATACTGCACCAGCGCCGGTCGAATGTGCGTCTCGAAATACTTCGTCTGATCCGCCGGAATCGAAACCTGCGTGGCCAGGGCCATCACCACGGCCGCAGCCGGAGTGGCGCTGACTGGAGCGGCCGTCGTTGTCGGGGCTTCTTTGGAAGCCTGATCTGCTGAGACCGGGATGGAAGTCATGTCTGGAGGCGGAGGGCTGTCGGTCTTGTTGGAAACGACGGCGAAGGCGATGCCAGCCCCGGCAAGACTGCTTCCGACGATCGCGATGGTTGCTAAAACTGGGGTTTTCATTGTCTCTGTGTGTCACTTGGCGTGAACGCTGGTTTTGTGACGAAAAATCGATCAGGGATGACTATAGTCATCAAACATGAGGGAAACATTACGAATCGCCTGGACCTGGCGATAGTTAGAACGAATTCATGATAGATTTCACTGCTTGGGGGCCATTCGCCGAAG
>JBMYQZ010000316.1:0-6614 GCA_049601855.1 Limisphaerales bacterium
GACCAAGGATCCTCGATTCACCGCGGGGTGGATTTGGGGAATGAGCCAGATGCGGGCTTTGACGGCGGCACTGACGGAGCCGGAGGTGTTTCAGCCGGAGAAGGTTTTGACGACGGGTGGTTCGAAACGCGGCGTGGCCTCGGCCTTGGCGGGTATTCATGACGATCGATTTACGGCGATCATGCCGGTGGTGGCTCCACCGTTGGGCGATCCGGGATCGTCGGTTCATGTGCTGGGCAGCGGCCCGGCGCACTTGGGCAAGATCGACGAGCGGTTTTTTGCAGATCTTGCTGCCGGTAAGCTGGACTTGCCCGATTCTGCCGAAGAGGCTCTCAAGGATCGCGGCGGGCGCAGAGCTGCGGTGCGCCTGACGCTTGAACAGGCACGCCAAGCAGGCTGGACCGATGCGGATATTGCCCGCGTGAACGCGACAGTGTGGAACGGATCTCGCATCACGGATTTCCTGCCGGCATTGCGCGAGCGTGGACTGGCGATTTTCTACAATGTCGGTTGCAACGACAGCGTGACTCCGGCCTTACGTCAACTCGGTGAACGGTTTCCTGACTTCCCGATTTGCATCATTCCGGGTGGGCAACATGGAGGCCCTAAGGATGCGGGCTTTACGCGCCGCGTTCCGCTGATGGAGGAGGTGCAGGACAATTTCCTGAGTTTTGCGCGGTCTCATTTCTTTGCAGATCGGGGAATGATCCAAGCCCCGGTTATCAGCGGCGACTGGGATGCGAGTTCTCGAACCCAGAATGCGACGATTCATTTCGTGGATGGCAGCGAGCCGCAGAAGAACGAGCTGTGGTGGAACGTGAATCGGAGTGAGCCGTACACGCTGCCCTTTGAATACGATGAGTGGAACTCGGTGGCCTTGAAGCGGGTTGGGGAAGGCAAGTTTGCCGGAACGGTCCGGCTGGAATCGGAGCCGGAGCGATTGGATTTCATCTCTTTACACACCCACACCGAGAATGATCTGCCACTGACAGTCTCGAGTCCGTATCGTCGGATCGAACCAGCCAAGCCGGCCGGCTACGATTATCGCAAGCCGACGATTCCCCACGGCTCGCGCCTGGTCTTTATCGGCGACTCCATCACGGACATGAAGTGGGGCCGGAACGAGAAGGATCGGAATCATTATCTCGGACATAGCTTTGTCTATCTCATCGCGTCGCGACTGGGCGCGGATCTGCCGGAGGCGAAGTTGGAGTTTTTCAACCGCGGCAAGAGTGGAAACCGGGTGTCTGATCTGAAGGCACGCTGGAAGCAGGATGCGATCGAAATGAATCCGGATATTCTTACGATCCTCATCGGTGTAAATGATGTCAGCCGTGGGCGGGGACAACCGGTGGCCTTAAAACAATGGGAGGCCGACTACCGTGAAATCCTGGCGCAAAGCCGGAAGGCCAACCCCGATCTGCGCATCGTGTTGCTGGATCCATTCGTTCTTCGGTCGGGGCGTTTGAAGCCAGACGCCACATGGAAGTTCTGGCGCGGAGAAATCGACAAGCAACGGGCGGTTGTGTCGCGATTGGCGAAGGAATTCGATGCCGTGCACATCAAGACGCAAGACGTGTTTGATCGTGCCGCGAAGCAAGTCAGTCCCGGGCACTGGATCTGGGATGGTGTTCATCCCTTGCCGCAGGGCCACGAACTGATGGCGCGCGAATGGATCGAGCGAGTCAGTCGGCGCTGACGTACGAATCGCCTACCTGCGCCGCCGACATCCAATCGAGAAACTCGTCCACGCCATCCTCGCCTTCCGGCGGAGCCCAGTCGGCGAACTTGGAGATGGTTTCGGGATGGTAGGGGCCGGGTTTGGCTTCGAGGAACAGGACTTCGTCGGATTGCACGACGAGGGAATGCCATTCGTTCGGTTGGAGGTCGAAGGCGAGACATTCGCCCTCGGGTCCAAACTTCACGCGCCGGGTAACGATGCCTTGGTCATCGAAGGAAAGGAAATCACAAGCACCGGTCAGGACAATTCCCAGCTCGCCGATGTCCGGGTGGCAATGCGGGCGAACATAGGTGCCTTTTTTCAGGCCAATGAAGATTCGCTGGACAGTGTCTTCGGGGCTCTCGTGGATGACGAGATGGCTGCGCTTGCGCGGGACAGTTCCCGCGGTGGTCAGCATGTCTGAAAGTTGTTGGTTGGTAATCAGTTTCATGGTCAGGCAGCCCGATCGGACTTGGGGTCGAAAGCGTCACGCAGGCCGTCGCCGACGAAGTTCAAGGCGAGCAAGGTGCCGACGAGGGCGATGGACGGAAAGACGAGCAGCCACCAGAAGATGCGGATTGGATTGATCTGCAGGGCGCCGTCGGCGATGAGCGTGCCAAGACTGGCGTGGGGCGGGGGGATGCCCAGACCCAGAAAGCTCAGGAACGATTCGTAGAGAATAACCGCTGGAATCGTGAGCGTGAGGTAGACGATGATGATGCCGGCTGTGTTGGGCAGGATGTGGCGACGGAGGATGTGGAAATCGGAAGCGCCCATCGAACGACTGGCATCGACGAATTGGCGCGTGCGCAGGGTGAGTACCTGGCCGCGCACGATGCGGGCCATGGTCAGCCAGGAAATTGCACCGAGACCGACGAAGAGCGCGGAGAATTTCAGGAACGGCACCCAGTCTGAATTGATCGTGCCGGCGCGGACCCAAGTGGAAAAGACGCCGTGCAGTGTGGTGATCAACACGATCACAAAAATGATGGAAGGCAGTGAATACAACACATCCACAATGCGCATCATGAAGCTGTCCACGCGTCCGCCGATGTAGCCGGCAACCGCGCCCCACGTGACCCCGATGATCAGGCTGACAATCGCGCCGATGGCCCCGACGATCAGCGAGATGCGGGCACCGGACATGATCCGACTGAAAAGGTCGCGACCGTGAATGTCCGTGCCCATGAAATTCGCTCCGCTGGGTCCGGCGAAGGGAGCTTCACTGTGGACATCCGGGTGATGAATGAAGGGAATCTTTTCGGCGACGGAGGGCGAGCTGATCAACGGCCAGAACGAAACACCGAGCACCACAACGATTGTCGCGCCCAAGCCGATCATGGCAAAGCGATTACGGCGAAAACGTCGCCAGGCGCGTTGGTTGGGGCTGAGATGTTCCTGGCCGGCCATGGTCAAATCTTCACTCGGGGATCGAGACGACTGTAGGCGAGATCGACGATGAGGTTGGCCACCAGCACCGCCACGGCGTAGAGCAACACGAGACTGATCAGCAACGTGTAATCGCGATTCAGGGAACTGTTGACGAGGAACACGCCGATACCTGGAATGCGGAAGAGGTTCTCCACCACGAAGGAACCGATCATCACGTCGGCAAACAAGGGACCGGAGTAGGAGATCACCGGCAACACCCCGATGCGAAACGCGTGTCTCAGCACGATGCTGCTCTCACTCACACCCTTGGCGCGGGCGGCAGTGATGAACTCGGCATCCAGCGTCCCCAACATGCCTTCGCGCATGAGTCGTGCGACGCGACCGGCAAAGTAGAGCCCCAACGTGATGGTCGGTAGGATCAGGTGCATCGGACTCCGTACGAGCGCTACCGGCAGGAGCTCCCATTGGACCGCGAACACCATCACGAGAATCGGGCCCACCACCAGTGCCGGAATACATATGGCCAAGATGGAGAGAAAACTTCCGAGGTAATCCTGCCACTCACCTTTCTTCACCGCGGTGGCGAAGCCAACGGGAATGCCCAAGCCGATCGCAAAGCAGAATGACAAGCCGCCGAGCACGAGTGTGATCGGCAGTCCGTCGGCAATGATGTCGTTGACGTTGTGACTGCGGTATTGGAGCGACGGCCCGAAGTCACCTTTCACCACCGAGCTGAGCCAGATCCAGTATTGCACGTGGATCGGTTTATCGAGGTGATACTTGGCCTTGAGATTCCGCTCGATCTCAGGAGAAGCGGGGGCCCGTTCCTTGTCGAAGGGACCACCCGGGGCCAGACGCATCAAACCAAACGCCAGCATGCTGATGATCAGCAGCAACGGGATCAGGAAAATGACGCGGCGGAGAAAATACATTCGGCCCAACGGACGCAGGAGCTAATACCGAAATGGGCGGGGGGAGACAATTCCCAACCGTCTCCGGCTAGCGTTGAAAGCGAAAGGAACACTCCGCACGCACTTCCTCGCCATCCACCTCCATCACCGGATAGACCAGGAAATTGATGGGGCCGGACTTGGGCAATGGATCCGCCACCAGGTCGCGACCTTGCGTGAGTTGGAAGCGATTGGCGGGATGCCGCCCGAGGTAGTAGTCCTTCAGTGCGGGATGCTTGTCGGCCTCGCTGATATCGATGGGGATCCAGCGATCGGCGGCGTGAAATTCTGCCCAGCAATGATAACCACCAATCTTCCCTTCATCCTGGCCCGCCGGAATGGTGAAGCCGATGGAGAACCGTGCCGGAATCTTCTCTGCTCGAGCCAAGGCGATGAAATAGGAGTGAAAGTCCGTGCAGTTACCAGTGCGGGAATCGCAGGCGTAGACCGCGTCGCCATAACCCCAGCCAGTTCCGCTCTTGTCGTAGCGCATGCGATCGAGCGTGTGCCAGTAGAGGAGATTGCCCTTCTCTTCCGCATTCTTTCCCTTGGCGCTGGCCTTTCGCGCCAACTCCTTGAGTTCGGAATTCAACGGTACCAGCCGACTTGTTTTCAGGAATTCGTCCAGCTTGCCGCGCTGCTTGGTACCGGTATTCTCACGCCGATTCACGCGGTATCGAATCGTGATCTTCTTTCCGCTGTCCTGAGGGTGCAGCTTGCCGAAGAGGATGCGGTTGCCGAACCGAGATTCGACGAGTCGCTTCAGTTTCACGGGAGAGTCGGGTTTGGCGACGACAGTTTGGTGCGTGTCGGAGCGAGCCAGGGGGATCCAGATTCGGCCCGATTGCTTGATCGGCGGGATGGTGACTTTGTATTCGAAATTGAAGTTATCGTTCGTGCGAACGATCTGTTGGGCAAAGGCAGGCAGGGTCGCCAGGCACAGGATTGAAACGAGTAATCGCATGGTTACCAAGAGTCGGATTGACGGGTCAGATTCCGCTGCTGTCGATCCGTTTGCGAAACTTGCCGCATTCCTGTGCGACATCTTCCGCATTCAGAATCGCAGAGACGACGCAGATCCGACGAGCGCCAGCCGCCAGAACTTCGTCCAAATTATCGAGGGTGATCCCGCCGATGGCGAACCACGGGATGCCGATCTTCTGCTTTGCCCAGCGCACGTATTCGAGTGTCACGGGTGGGCGGCCGGGCTTGGTGGGCGTGGCGAAGACGGGGCCGATGGCGATATAGTCAGGTCCGGCGCGAAGAGCCCGTTCAGCCTGCTCGGGAGCATGCGTGCTTAAGCCCAGAGCCATTTCGGGTGGACACCCGCGGACCTGATCCGCGCTGCGATAGCCGGCGTCGAAGAAGTCTTCCTGTCCCAAGTGACAAACGGGAGCACTGAGCTGCAACGCAATCTTCGGATGATCGTTGATGACCAAGGGAACGCCCATGACGGTGGTGATGGGTAGGATCTTGTCCGCCAATCGACGGACTTCATCAGCATCGTCGTTCTTCGCACGGAGCTGGATGATGTCGGAACCGCCGTCGCAGAGTTGCTTGGCGAGCACGACCGGATCACGGCCGTTGAGGTAGGCGGTGTCGACAAAGGTGTATAGCCGACACTGCGAGAGGGGTTTCATTCGCCGGTCAGGCCTTTTCCTCGATCAACTCGCGCCGGCCGCCACTGAGGAGATTCTCAATGAAGTTGGTCGAGTAGACGCCCCGGCGGAAGTTCGGGTCCTGCAGAATGGCCTGCTGGAAGGGCAAAGTGGTCTTGATGCCCGTGATCATGTACTCGCTCAAGGCGCGATCCATGCGTTCCATCGCTTCACGCCGGTCTTTTCCGTGGGCGATCAGTTTGCCGATCATGGAGTCGTAGTGCGGAGGGATCGTGTAGCCGGCATAGGCGTGACTGTCCACGCGGATGCCTTGGCCGCCGGCAGCGTAATACATTTCAATACGACCTGGGCTGGGGCGAAAGTTGTCGAACGGATTCTCGGCGTTGATGCGGCATTCGATGGCATGGCCGGTAAGCGGCGGAGTGCTGGGGAGTTTCAGCGTCTCGCCCATCGCGACGAGGATTTGTTGCCGAACCAGGTCGATACCCGTCACTTCTTCGGTGATGGGGTGCTCCACCTGGATGCGCTTGTTGACCTCAAGAAAGTAGAAATTTCCGCCATCATCTACCACGAACTCGACCGTTCCCGCGTTGGTGTACTCGGCCGTCTCCGCGATCTTGATGGCCGCGTTGCCCATCTTTTTGCGGAGCTTCTGGAAGCGATTGTCGATGAGGGGAGAGGGTGTTTCCTCAATCAGCTTCTGGTGGCGGCGCTGAATTGAGCAATCGCGTTCGCCGAGTTGGTAGATGTTGCCCTTGTTGTCACCGATGATCTGGATCTCGATGTGATGTGGGTTCTCGATGAACTTCTCAATGTAGACACCGCCATTGCCGAAGGCCTTCTCGGCTTCGGCTTTGCAGGTGTGGAAGCCCTTGATCATGGAAATGTCGTTGTGGGCGACGCGCATTCCGCGGCCACCGCCGCCGGCAACGG